>JAFLUR010000007.1 GCA_022508725.1 Oscillospiraceae bacterium | reverse complement strand
TCGCCTCTGTCCGGAAGAATGATTACGATATTTCCCCTTGCACCAACGCCAATTAGTTTTTTTGCCGCTGAAAGTGCGGCGCCGGAAGACGAGCCTGCAAAAATTCCCTCCTTTGCCGCAAGAATCCGCGCATTTGCAAATGCCTCGTCGTCTGTAATCTTTATTACTTCATCCACTAATGACATATCCATTGTATCGGCAATAAAGTCGTTTCCAATTCCTTCAATGTCATAATCCCTATGCTCGCCGCCGCCCATAGTGGAGCCGACCGGATCGGCAAGGACGCCTTTAATTTCCTTATTTTGTTCTTTTAAATACTTCACAACTCCTGTAAAAGTGCCTCCGCTGCCGGCTCCCGCCACAAAATAGTCTATTTTCCCATCTAAAGCGCTGTAAATTTCAGGTCCTGTTGTTTCGTAATGTGCAAGCGGATTACTTTGGTTTTCAAACTGCTTAAATGAAATCGATCCCGGAACGGAAGCTCGTATCTCTTCCGCTTTTTTTGCCGCTCCGAGCATACCATCCTCCCGCGGTGTGTTGATAATTTCAGCTCCTAAAGCACGCATCAGTGTTTGTTTTTCTTCCGAAAACTTCGACGGCACAACAAAAATGACCCTGTAGCCCCTATTCAGCGCAGCGAAAGCAATACCAAGTCCGGTATTGCCCGCGGTACCCTCCACGATAGTTCCTCCGGGTTTTAAAAGTTCCTTTGCCTCTGCGTCTGCAATCATATATTTTCCGATTCTGTCTTTAACGCTTCCTGAAGGATTATAAAGCTCCAGCTTTGCAAAAATCTGCGCGCCATGCGGCAGAGAAAGATTCTGTAATTTTACTATCGGCGTATTTCCGATTAAATCCTGCATTGATTCGTAATAACGCATATTTTATCCTCCTCATTTTATTGATGTACCAACAAAACCTTGCCTTCAATACTCGTCAAAAATGAAATTTCTCAGCGTTGTCAAACCTTGAAATGCGCAAGTATTCCCGCGGTTTGACGCCTTGATAAATTCCATTTTTAACTTCGTCTTTTGGCAATGTTTCATTGGCACATCAATAATATTTTGCAATTTATATACAAAAAGCTCCGTCCACACTTTTTCAAAAGCATTAGACGGAGCCTGATTTTCATCGTTATTGCATCTTATACAATCATAAGAAAACCGTACCGCCCGTGTCTTTGCAGCGTGCGATACAGCAGCAATTATTTTTTTCCGCGTCAAGGCGACCGGGAGAGAAAATTCCCCCGATTTGTATCATGATTTGCAGATTTATGTATGTAAACTCTTTCATGATTGACGCCTCTTTCTTCTTATTCTGAGAACATAGGAGTAGACAAATACCGCTCGCCCGTATCCGGCAGAAGCGCTACAATTATTTTTCCCTTGTTTTCCGGACGTTTTGCAAGCTCTGTCGCTGCAAATACGGTAGCGCCTGAAGAAATACCTACAAGCAGGCCTTCTTTTTTCGCAAGTATTCTGCCGATTGCAAAAGCTTCCTCGTCTTTAACGGCAATAATTTCATCATAAATATCAGTATTCAGCGTATCCGGCACAAAACCGGCGCCTATTCCCTGAATTTTATGAGGACCCGGCGTACCTTTAGAAAGAACCTGAGAACTTGCGGGTTCTATTGCAACAACCTTCACATCAGGATTTTTTGATTTTAAGTATTCGCCGACGCCGGATACCGTTCCGCCTGTTCCTACTCCTGCAACAAAGATATCGACCTTACCGTCGGTATCGTTCCATACTTCAGGACCGGTCGTACTTTTATGGATTGCCGGATTTGCCAAATTGGTAAACTGACTGGGAATAAAGCTGTTCGGCGTTGACTCCGCAAGCTCATGCGCTTTTGCGATAGCACCTTTCATTCCCTTTGCGCCCTCGGTCAGAACAAGTTCCGCGCCGTAAGCTTTCAGCAAATTTCTGCGCTCAATGCTCATTGTTTCCGGCATGGTAAGGATAATTCTATATCCTCTTGAAGCGGCAACCGCCGCGAGACCGATGCCGGTATTGCCGCTGGTGGGTTCGATAATAACCGAATCAGGCTTTAGCAGACCTTTTTCCTCCGCGTCATCAATCATCGCTTTTGCAATTCTGTCCTTTACGCTGCCTGCCGGATTAAAATATTCCAGTTTCGCAAGGATTGTAGCAGAAAGTCCATTCTCTTTTTCATAATTCTTCAACTCCAATAAAGGCGTTCCACCGATTAAATCGGTAATTCGTTCATAGATTTTCATAAAAATCACTCCTCATATTCATAAAAATTACATGTTATTATATTGCCTATAAAACCTACTTACTTTATAGGCAATATTGTATCACTTTCGTATTTGTTTGTCAATACTTTTTCTGATTTTATTTACCTTTATTTTATTCTTTTCTTGACAATAAACTCTGACAGTAGTATAATGCTTATTATATACATAGGTTTTATAGCATTATATACATAATTAATGGAGGTATCTAATATGTTATTATCCAAAGAACAGGCGGAACGATATGCACGGCATTTCGCTCTGCGTGAAATCGGTCTTTCGGGACAAAAGCGTCTGCTCGAATCCAAGGTATTGGTCATCGGCGCCGGAGCGCTGGGTTCAAGCGCTCTGATGTATCTTGCATCGGCAGGCGTCGGTACGATTGGCATTGCGGACTATGACCGCGTCGATTTGTCAAATCTTCAGCGGCAGATCATTCACAGAACAAACACCGTAAGCGTTAAAAAAACCGTATCCGCAAAACAGACGCTTTTTGAAATCAATCCCGATGTTTCGGTAAAATTGTATGATGAACGCATTACGCCGGATAATATTCGGGACGTTATAGAAACGTATGACTTTGTGATCGATGTAACAGACCTGTTTGAATCAAAATTTTTGATAAATGATGCCTGTGTGCTTTCCGGAAAGCCCTATTCTCATGCCGGAGCTGTACGCTTTGAGGGTCAGACAATGACTTATGTGCCTGGAAAAGGACCGTGTCTGCGCTGCCTGCTTGATAAGATCCCGCCGCATGAAGACGCTTTCACCTGCTCTCAAGCGGGAGTTCTCGGAACTGTAACAGGTGTGCTGGGGAGTATTCAGGCAACGGAAGCAATCAAATATCTGCTTGATGCCGGAGATCTGCTTACAGGACGTCTGCTGCATTTTGACGGACTTGCCATGCGAATACGCACGGTGAACGCCGCCTTGCCGAATCTGGAGTGCAGAGTGTGCGGTAAAGATCCGTCGATCCGTTCCCTTGCTGATAACAGAGCCGAATACGATGAAATCACCTGTTCTTTGCCCTCAGCGGAAAAAGGAGCAGCCATATGAGCCGGGAAATCAGCATATGCGAATATATAAAAAATCCTCCGGAAACAGGTATTTTAATCGATCTCCGGGAAAAAGAAATATATCAATTCGGCAGCATCCGGGACGCGATAAACATTCCGCTGTCCGATATAAAACAATTATATGAGCTTCCGAAAGAACGCGATATTTATGTTTTTTGTCAAGGCGGGGAACTCAGCGGAGAAATAGCCGAGCTTTTGTCGGATGCTGGATACAATGCGTACAACCTAACCGGTGGTTATCGTGAATATCTGCGTTATACATTTAGCAACACGGATGAATAGACTATATTTCTATTTCCATATCATAGCTTTTTACATTGCCCAATACCGACTCCGATGTGCCGTGATTTTTATAACCGAAGCTTTCATAAAAACTAATCAGTGATTCCTTACAAGTCAATGATATTCTCTTTTTTCCCTGCTCCTTTGCGGCGGACAAAATATGCTTCATAAGCTTATGAGCAATACCCCGGTTTCTGAAATCGGGGTGAACTGCCAATCCGAATATAAGCACATTTTCTCCCTTTTCGTCAAAACCGCCGTCCTCACGGTATAAATCGTCCGTAATATACTTTTTATCGGACGGACTTCCGTCGATCAGTCCGACAATACGTCCGTTGTATTCCGCTTTATAAAACCACTGCGGATAATTTTTCAGGCGGTATGCAAACGCCTCGCGGCTCGCCGCCTTTTCCGCCGAAAAGGAAAGAGTTTCGATTTCGTGCAGCGCGTCCAAATCATCCAAATCCGCATTCACAATTTTAATTTCATTATTTAAACACATACTCAAATGCTTCCTCCAGATCTGCGATCAAATCATCGGCACTTTCAAGCCCCGCCGATATTCTGACGGTGTTTTCTTCTATTCCGGCATTCTTTAAATGCTCCGCATCAAGCTCCGCGTGCGTTGTTTTCGGAGAATTTACTATCAATGAGCGCACGTCGCCGATATTTACATGATAAGAAAAATACTTTAAATGCTTAAAAAACGCGTCAAGCTGCTCGTCGGTACCCGAAAATCCGAATGATATGATTCCGCCCGTGCCCTTTGGAAAATACCGCTTTGCCAGATCCCGGAATGGACTGTCCTTTGCGCTCGGATGCTTTACCCACAGCACTTCTTTTCTGCTCTCAAGGAATTTTACGATTTTTTCTGCATTCCTTGTTTGCTTTTCCACACGCTCGGAAATCGTGTCGAGTCCCTGCAGGATGAGAAACGCGTCAAACGGACTGAGCGCTGCACCGATAAATTCCAGATAAAACGCGCGCAAATGTATAATAAGCGGGGATTTTTCATCAATGTCGAAAGCTGAACGCATATTTCCGTTTCTGTCCTTGATTTTATACGATTTTTCATAAAACTGCGGAAATTTTTCTTTGCTGTACTTGAATTTGCCGCTTTCCAGAAGTACCCCCGCAATCGTGTTTCCATGACCGCCGATTGCCTTTGTTGCGGAATATATGACGATATCCGAGCCATGCTCGATCGGGTTGAACAGATACGGCGTCGCAACGGTGTTATCCACTATCAGCGGTATATCATACTTGTGCGCAAGCTTTGCCAGCGCCTCTATATCATAAATCTCCGCATTCGGATTGCTTATTGTTTCAATGTAAATTCCGCGCGTCTTTTCATCGATTTCCGCCTCAAAAGAACTCACATCAAAGCGATCCTTTACAAATTTTATCTGCGTACCGAATTTCGGGAAGAAGTGTGAAAACGAGTCCTCACTGCCGCCGTACATTGAATGTGTCGCGATAATATTGCCGCCGCCCTCGGTCAATGCAAGTATCGTATATGAAATTGCCGCCATGCCGGAGGCAAGCGCAAGCGCGGAATATGCGCCGTTAAGCGCGATAAGCCTATCCTCCAGTACCGTAACGGTCGGATTTCCTATTCTCGTATACAGTCCCTCTACTACCTCCAGCGCCCACAGCGACTGCGCTCTGTGAATACTTCCCAAATCAAATGACGCCGTCTGATAGATCGGCACGTTCACCGCATAATTGTGTTCGGCGGAATTATATCCCGCACGTATTCTTAAAGTATCAAAATCTGCCATAGCTTTTTACTCCTTTACTTTATCTTACTTGTTTTAATCGCCCGATCCAAATCCGAAATAATATCCTCTGCGTGTTCAATTCCGGGAGAGAGTCTTATAAGTCCGTCGGTGATTCCGACCTTTTGCCTGATTTCATAGGGGATAGAGGCGTGCGTCATACTTGCAGGATGACATATCAGTGACTCCACACCGCCGAGGCTTTCCGCAAGTGCGATCAGATTCAGGGATTTGAAGAATGTCTTGATATCATAATTTTCAAACAGCTCAAATGAGATCATCGCCCCGCCGTTTTTCGCCTGTTTTTTATTTATCTCAAAGCCGGGATCTGTCGGCAGTCCGGGATAATACACCTTTTTTACCGCGTCGCTTTTAACAAGGTAATCCGCGATTTTTTCAGCATTGAGAACGTGCCTGTCAAGCCGGACGCCGAGCGTTTTTATTCCCTTTATCAGCAAAAACGAATCAAACGGCTGCAATACTCCGCCTGTGGAATTTTGTATGAATGCAATCCGCTCCGCCAAATTTTCATCATTCACAACCGCAAGACCCGCCACAAGGTCGCTGTGTCCGCCGAGATATTTCGTTGCGCTGTGAATTACAATATCCGCGCCGAGTTCAAGCGGACGCTGCAGATACGGCGTCATAAAGGTATTGTCGACAATAGAAAGAATACCGTGTCTGTGAACCGTATCCGAAACCGCTTTCAGGTCGGTGACGGTCATAAGCGGATTTGCCGGACTTTCAATGAGAATCGCCTTTACGTCCGGCGTGATTTTTTTGTTAAGGCTATCTATATCGGTAGTATCCTCAATGGAATATGTAATTCCGAAATTATTAAAAACCTTATCTAAAACACGGAAAGTTCCGCCGTATACGTTGCTTGAAATAATAATTTTATCACCCGTCCGGAACAGACTGAGAACCGCTGTTATCGCCGCCATTCCCGAGGCAAAGGCAAATCCGGCTTTTCCGCCCTCCAGCTCTGCGATAAGCTTTTCAAGAGCTGCCCGTGTGGGATTGCCCGTTCTTGAATATTCCCAGCCCTTGTGTTTTCCGAGTTCTTCCTGTTCGTATGTGGAAGTCTGATAGATCGGCACGTTCACCGAGCCGGTAGCCGGGTCGCCGTCAAATCCGCCGTGCAGCAGCGCCGATTCGATATGTTTGTATTGCTTCATTACTTATTCGCCCCCTTTAAACCTCACATTCACCGCCGCATCCGCTGCAGCCTATCGCAAAATCCAACGGATCGTATTCGATACTGTTTTTATCATAGTAATCCTTTACCGCCGCCTGCACCGCTTCCTCCGCAAGAACGGAGCAATGCAGCTTGTGTGCGGGAAGTCCGTCAAGCGCTTCGACAACAGCCTTATTTGTAAGCTTCAACGCTTCGGAAACGGGTTTGCCCTTTATCATTTCGGTAGCCATCGAGCTTGACGCTATGGCACTGCCGCAACCGAATGTGTTAAACTTTACATCGGTGATAATGTTGTTTTCCACCTTGATATAAATTCTCATAATATCGCCGCAGGTCACATTTCCGACCTCGCCGATACCGTCGGCATCCTCTATTTTGCCGACATTCCGCGGATGACGGAAATGGTCGGTCACCTTTTCGCTATATAACATGATTTCTCACACCCTTTCCCAAATCATCCCACACGGGCGAAATATCGCGCAGCTCCGATACGACCTCTTTGACGGAGCTTATAATATAATCCGCCTCTTCCAAAGTATTGTACTCGCTCAGGGATATTCGGAGCGACCCATGCGCCACCTCACGCGGTACGCCTATCGCAAGCAGAACATGACTCGGCAGAAGAGATGATGACGTACACGCCGAACTGGACGAAACCGTGATCCCTTTATCGTCCAGCAGAAGCAAAAGACTTTCGCCCTCTATGCCCTCAAAGCTCACATTTATATTTCCCGGAAGTCGGTTTTCCCTGTCACCGTTCAAAATTGTATTGGGAATTTCCAAGAGACCGTCAATAATTCTGTCACGAATTGCACCGACATCCCGGGTGTTTTTATCTATTCGAGATACGGCGTCGGTGAGCGCCGCGGCAAGACCAATGATCCCCGGAATATTTTCCGTTCCGGCACGTCTGCCCTTTTCCTGTCCGCCGCCCTCTATCAATCTTGTAAGCGGAATACCGCGTTTCGCATACAGAACCCCCACGCCTTTCGGACCGTGAAATTTATGGGCGGATAAAGACAGCAGATCAATATTTTGCGCATCAACATCAATATGCAAATGCCCTGTCGCCTGTACCGCGTCGGTGTGAAACAGCACTCCCTTTTCACGGCATACCGCGCCGATTTCGGCAATCGGCTGAATTGTTCCTATCTCATTATTTGCATACATAACCGTTACAAGCGCGGTATCCTCACGGACAGCGTTTTTTACGCTTTCAACCGATATTATCCCGTTTCTTTCCGGCGAAATAAGCGTTATCTCAAACCCCTGTTTTTCAAGCCTTTCCAGCGTATGCAGTACGGCGTGATGCTCAAACTCCGTGGAAACGATATGTTTTTTGCCCTTTTTTGCACCGATTTCCGCCGCTGATATAATAGCCTGATTATCCGATTCACTTCCTCCGGATGTAAAGGTGATCCCGGAAGAGTTTTTTGCGCCGATCGCCCTTGCGACATCATCGCGCGCCTTGTTAAGCGCTTCCTTTACCGTCTGCCCTTTACTGTGCAGACTTGACGGATTTCCGTACAGCTCGTCAAAATAAGGAAACATTGCATTTTTTGCCGCCCGGCTCAGCTTTGTCGTTGCGGCGTTATCCGCGTATATATCCATTTTATTACCCCGCTTAAATTCTGTAATCGTCCTCCAGATTGTCGATAAGACCGTATTCCATCAGAATTTCTTCCAGTCTTTCCTGTGTTATCGGTTTCGGTATAACAAGTTTTTCGTTATTCTCGATTTTTGATGCTAATTCGCGGTATTCATCCGCCTGACGGCATTCGGGCTGAAATTCAATTACCGTTTTCTTGCGTATCTCCGCGCGCTGAACCACGTTGTCACGCGGTACAAAATGAATCATCTGTGTGCCGAGCTCTTCCGCAAAGGCGCGCACTACCTCAATCTCGCGGTCAACGTTTCTGCTGTTGCATATAATGCCGCCCAGACGCACGCCGCCCTGACGCGCATATCTTGAAATACCCTTTGAAATATTGTTCGCGGCATAAAGAGCCATCATTTCACCGCTTGCGACTATGTATATTTCCTTAGCCTTGCCCTCTCTGATAGGCATTGCAAATCCGCCGCAGACAACATCGCCCAGAACGTCGTAGAACACATAATCCAGATCCTCGGTGTAAGCCCCCAGACGCTCCAGAAGTCCGATAGAAGTAATAATACCTCTTCCGGCGCAGCCTACTCCCGGCTCCGGACCGCCCGACTCAACGCAGCGCGTTCCCTTAAAGCCTTCTTTGAGTATCAAATCCAGATCTATATCGTCGCCCTCCTCGCGGAGCGTATCAAGAACGGTTTTCTGTGCAAGACCGCCGAGCAAAAGTCTTGTCGAATCCGCTTTCGGGTCGCATCCCACAACCATGACCTTACTGCCGTTTTCAACGAGTCCCGCAGTAAGATTTTGCGTTGTGGTGGATTTACCGATACCTCCTTTGCCGTATATTGCGATTTGTCTTATTTCCTTTGCCATATTTATTACTTCCTTTCATTTTCTTTATCCGTGTGAAAACGTGTCTTTATGTGAAATTCTCTTTAGATATATCCGGTCGCTGAAATCCTCGCCTCCCGGAACGCCTATCGCGTCCGCACGACATCTTTGGCAGTGGCGGAAGACGTCTATGTATTTTTCGCACCTCTGCCGCGCCGCGTCGATTTCGACACAGGACGGAGCTCTGCAATCGGAAAGCTCATGCTGAGGTATCAGCGGGATAATGTTATATATCGACGCTCCCGTCTCGCTCACTGCTTTTGCGATCTCCTCAATATGCTCATCATTTATTCCCGGAACAAGCACCGTATTAACCTTGACGGTAATTCCCGCGCCGCTTATCTTCCGGATACCCTCAAGCTGATTTTTTATCAAAATTTCCGCTGCCTCTGCACTGGTATAATGTACGCCGTGATAAAGTATACCGCCGTTTAATTTTGCCTCAATATCCGGATCAACTGCGTTGACCGTTACCGTCAGAGAATCGATCCCGGCGTTTATCACTTCATCGGCTTTTTCCGCAAGTAAAAGTCCGTTTGTGCTCATACATTTTATAATATCCGGAAATTCCTTTGCTATCAGCCGGAAAGTTTCAAGTGCATGATCGGTCGCCAGTGTATCTCCGGGACCTGCGATGCCCGCGACCGTAATGTCGGGACATACTTCAAGCGAACGTCTTATCACGTCCGGAGTTTCCTCCGGCTTTATGACCTCTCTTGTGACTCCGGGTCGTTTTTCGTGGTCGTTGATTTTTCTGTCACAGAATTTACACTCGATATTGCAGGCGGGGCTTATGGGAAGATGTATTCTTCCGCTGCTACCCTTTTTGCCGAGCGCAAAGCACGGATGCTTTGTCGTAAGTTCTTCATAATTTACAGCCACTTGTTACACCTCCGTTTTCAGCTTTTCCAAAACGCTATGGATCGGAAAAGGAGATTCATATATTTCAAAACCCCGGTTTTCCAGAAAGCAAGCCGCCGGTATCCCTATTTTGCTTACAAGTATGATCTTGCAGTCATAAAGCGCATTTGCTGCGTTTTCAAATGCAGAATCTTCATGCTCGCCCCGGTTACAGCATGGAGTGATCTCTCTTGTTTCTATGTAATGAAAACCGTCATCCGCAAGCTCAAAAATCAAAAATCGATCGGCTTTTCCGAAATGCAGATTGATTACCTTTCCGTCCGTACTTGCTGCAGCCGCTCTTATTGCCATACTATCCCCCCTCGGACATTACAAAATAACTATAATCTCTATATGTTTTCTATGCTTTTATTATAGCACAAGATTTGTTATATGTCCAATTCCGAAAATTTATATGTTTTAATAGAAAAAATCTATACCTTAAAGTTCCGGTCGTTTTCCGCGAGGCTTTCCAAGGTGATACCGTCAACATACCGGTTTATCGTATCGTAAAGTCCTTTCCACATCATGATATATTCTATATCTTCACCGGCGCCGGAAGATTTATCAAGCTCATAAGCAAGTCCGCTTATCGGTTCGAGAGCGCCCTCAAGCGCACGCAGAATATCGCCCACCGTATATTCGGACGGCTGTTTTTTCAGCTTGTATCCTCCGGATTTGCCCCTTACCGAATACACCATCCCGAATTTATTCAATGTAACCATAATTTGTTCAATGTATTTCTCGGACAGATTATTGCGATCGGCAATTGTTCGTATATTTACCGGCTCGCCGCCGTTATGCCGCGCAAGATCGACCATAACAATAAGCGCATATCTCCCTCGTTTGGAAATCATCATTATTATTCGCTCCTCTAAAGTAAAAAACTGTCTTTGTCCGCTGTTACCTTCAAAACAAAAACAGTTTTTCGCTTTTTTATTTCAATCTTACCTTTTCCTGACGCTCAATCTGAACCACAACACCGTCCTGCACCACAAGAGTGACCGAACCGTATTTTATTTCACCTATGATCTGCTTTACTTCCCGTAAGGCTTCGTCAAGATTATCCTTAATCCGTTCTATTTGATTACTCATACCGTCCCCCTTACCGTCAGTCCGCCTGTATCATGAAAATACCTTATCTTCTATCAATTTGTTCAATACAGCGTCAATGCTGCCGCTCACCTCGAAAACGCGCATACCCTTTGAGATAAGATACCCCGCCGCGCCTTCTCCGATTTTTTGTACCAGTACGGCGTCGCAATCGGAAAGCAGTTCGATTATCGTATCAAAATCCGTTTTGCTGTGAGTCCTTGAATGTTGACAGGCGGCAACCGCATCGCGGCTCTGTTCAAAGGAATATCCGCTTTCCGTCAACTCATATACCCTGAAAAATACCGCTCTGCCGAAATGCTCGTCAACATTTACGCCTGTTTTGCTTGCAATCGCGACTTTTGCCATAATCCCGCCACTTCCTATCTGTATGTATAAAGCACGGTATCGTAAATGTCCTCAATTACACGCAGCCCACCGGTGTATCCTACATAATTAGTTGTAAGCACCATCCTGTACGGATTGGGGAGAGATGCCGAAAGAAAATCATAATCCTTTTCTTTTGCAAGTTCCTTATCCCAGCCGCTGCCGATAATCAGTCCGCGCCCGTTATGACTCACACTGCGGATAATATCCTGCGCCGCGCCCGCATCGGGATTGAAATATACCGGAATTTCCCGCTTGTCCGATGCAGCCTTCAAATCCGCCGTAATTTGCTCTGTATATTCTTTCGGCGTATTATCCACAATAAACTGCTCTTTCGGAACGATACCCGTTTCATGCAGCAAAAACCGTGACAAGCCTACCACATATCCCGCGTCATGAAGAATATGCACATGATTCGGCAGACCGTAGCGGAATTCCAGAAGGAATGTTGCAAGATTGTCTATTTCCTCGTAATATGCCTTTTCCTCGCGTTCAATGAATTTAAACGCCCTTTCCTTGTCAATTTCCGCGCCGTGTTCTGCGGCATATTCAACAACCTCTTTCAAAAAGCGTGTCGTTTCATTTGCACCAATGGGTACATATCTGAAATTATAGTATGGCTGACCGTATTTTTTCTCCAGATTTTTGACAATCGGCTCTCCGTACCACGGAGAAACCAAAATATTAAAGTTCGCTCGCGGAATTGTCTGCCACTCCTTCACACCGTCCGAATACGGACCGAACAGTATATTTACCTTTAATCCCAAGTTCTCTAAAAGCCGCTTATATTCCGCCAGATTTCCTTTCCAGAACGGGTCTTGATATGGGAGAGATGCAAACAGATTGACAAGGTTTTTTTCGCTTCTCGGCGGATTTTCATTTATAAAACGATCGACATATTGATCAATAATTGCGTTTACAACATTGCTGTGTGAAACGTAATTATTTGATTTGAATCCGGCTGTTTCAACGTGTACGATAGGCTTGCCGTCCGCTAAAAATTCATCCGTCACCGACGCCACGTCGTCGCCGACAATATCGGCGGTACAGCCGGTCACGACCACCTGCAAATCGGTATCAAGTACCTTATATGTATTTTCAATGATTTGACGCAGACGGTTCACCCCTCCGAACACGACCTCAGACTCGCTGAAATTGGTACAAGGAGATGTGCTGCCGCCCGCGTAACCCGTGGAGCGTTCAAAAAATCCCGCAATCATGGTTCCGCAGCCCGGACCGGAGTGCAATATCGGCACTGCCCGCAGAATTGCGACAACCGTCTGAAGCGCGCCTATTGCGCATGTGTAACGTTCCTGTTCTATAAATCCCGCCATTAGTTTCTGCCCCCTTTCAAGAATGTATAAGGCTCTTGCTCAAGCCACCATTTCGTATACGGATTTACGGCGTGTTTTTCCAGATTTTTAACAAATTCGCTGTTCTCGATGGTTTCCAGAATCTGTTCGCCGTATTTTACAAGACCCTCATATCCCATGCCGTAATGCTCATCACCGATAAGAAGCGATGGAATGCCGAATTTTGCGCCCCAAAGCGTCATACCGCCGTGTCTTGCGAAAAGAATATCCGGACGCAGACGGTTCAGGACGTTTACAAGCTCAAACTCCTGCTTATTGCAGACTGTGAAATTCGGGACGTCTCCATAATCCTCAACAGTGTGCTTTAATGTGTCTGCGGTCTCGTCCGCGCTGTCATATATCGGGTCATGATGGAAAATAGCTGCGCCGACAGCTTTCATGCCAAGCTCTGAAAGCATTGCGAGAAGAGAATGCCCGTGCGACGCTCCCGCCGTAACATACGCTGTTTTACCCGCAAGCTTTTTACGCAGTTCTTCGATTTTCGGCATATATTTTTCCTTTTCCTCCGCCAAAAATTCCTCTACCTCTTTTTCCTTGCCGATAAGTCCGCCCAGCTCTCGGAACCAACGCTCTGTTTGTGCAATCCCGTAAGGCGGTGAGGTTTTCAGCTCGGGAACGCCGAATTCTTGGTCGAGCGCCGTTGCAAGATACGAACCGAGAGTCGCGCACGCCTGCACAGTACACGCCGACTCCGACGAATGACGGAGCGTTTCGAGAGTCGAATAGGGCGTTATATAATTCGCCTCGTAACCGAAACGGTTGAACCATTTGTTAAATATATCGCTGCCCCAGAAATTTATCACGTTGATTTTGTTCGTCTTTTTCTCGGCGGGTTTTATAAGCTTTCTTGCAATTCCATGGAAACTTGCATCAAAGCCGGACGTCCACATTTTGGAGCGGAAGCCCTCGCAGAATATAGCCACAATGGGAATACCCAGTTCATCCTCCAACGAATTTGTGACGCTTTCCACATCATCGCCGATAATACCTGCGGCGCAGGTGGTAAGCACGAATATAACATTCGGCTTTGCCCTTTTGTATACCTCGCGTATCGTGTTCTCCAGCTTGACAGCGCCGCCGTAAATCGTGTCCTTTTCGGTCAGATTTGTGGAATATATCTTGCGCTGTGTCGGATTATCCACACCGCGCAGAGGCGCATTCACGCGATATGTAAACGCAAAGTCATGCAGACAGGTCGAACAGCCTACCGGACCGTGACTTATCGTCGCACCGTCTTGAACCAAAATCGTCATACAAGCGGCGTTGGATGTGGAGCAGCCCAGACACTGACTGAAAGACCGTTTTTTATCCTTCAATTTTCCGCAATGCGCGCAGTCCACAAGCTCCGACGCATTTCCGTGAAAACCCGTTATCGAACCGAGACGTATTTCACGCACCGATACCTCGGGTGTATTTAAATTTATCGTACTCATAAATCTTCTCCTTCTTTAGGTCAAAGTTTTAATAAAAACAAGCCGAACGTTCGCTCTGTTCGCTTTTTATTATACTATCCGTTCGCTTTGTTGTCCAATTCAAATTATTTAGAGGTTTGTATAGAAAAAATCTATAACTCATGCTATATCGAATACTCCGGCTCCGGTTCCGCGCTTGCCATGTGGAATTTTTCGAGAATATTTCTGCGTATGGCAAGAAATTCCGTTCCGCCCCTGTGTCTCGGATGCGGAAGCTCAATATTCAGAATTTCACTGATTTTACCGGGGCGCGGCGTCATAACCACAATTCTGTTCGAGAGATAGATAGCTTCGTCCACATCATGCGTCACCAGAATCATCGTCGCATTATTGCTTCTGCGAATTTCAAGCAGCTTATCCTGTATATCCGCGCGCGTAAATGAATCCAGCGCGCCCATCGGTTCGTCAAGCAAAAGCACATCTGGATCGTTAATCAGCGCCCGTGCAATTGCTACGCGCTGTGCCATACCGCCGCTTATCTGATGCGGATAGGTCTTTTCAAAACCGCTGAGTCCTATCATGTCAATATACTCTGCCACCCTGTGCTTGTTTTGTTTAAATACACGGCGCGCTTTTAATCCGAACGCAATGTTCTGCTCTACGGTAAGCCACTGAAAAAGACTGCCCTGCTGAAACACATATCCTCTGAGGGGATCCGGCTCTTTTATCTCTTCACCGTCCAAAAGCAGCTGTCCCGACTGAGGATGATCCAATCCCGCGATAAGACGAAGCAGCGTTGTTTTCCCGCAGCCGGATGAGCCTATGATCGAAACAAATTCGCCTTGTTTGACAGATAAGTTAATATTGCTGAGTGCTTCAACGATATTCTCCCCATCTTTATAAATTCGATTTACATCTTTTATTTCAAGGATTGTATCACTCATTTCAAAAGCCCCCTTTGCCAGCGGAGGACGCGCGCTTCTATAAGTCCCACCGCTTTGGTTATCAGACTGAACAGAACCGCCATCACGATGATTGCGGCAAATACTTTGTAATACGCGCTCCACACCTTGGACGCGTTTATGTAATAGCCCAGACCGCCGGGCTGTCCCATCATTTCAGCCATAACAAGGGTTGTAAACGCAAAGGCGTTGGCAGTGTTTATTCCTGTAAATATCTGCGGCATCGCATGGGGAACAGCGACATGAAACACAAGATACGGCGTTTTTCCGCCGAGTGTGCGCGCCGCCTCAAACTGTGCCTTAGGCGTGCTTTGAACCCCCGACGCCGTAAGAGACGCCACGGGAAACCATACGCATATCACTATCAGGAACACCGCGGCGGCAAACGGTGTGGGAAACAGCGTCAAAGCAAAGGGCATCCATGCGACCGCCGGAATGACGCCCGTAATATTCAGAACAGGCGACACCCAGTAATAAACTTTCGGAAACCATCCGATAAGTATTCCCGTTCCGACGCCGAATATGACGCCCAATATAAAGCCTATTGCAAACAGCCGCAGAGAATACAGCGTATTTTGCCATATAAATCCGCTCTCCGCCAAAAACGCTTCAATAATACCGGCAGGTCCGGGAAAAAACGGCTGCGGCAGCGCTTGTAACTTCGTGCCGAGAACATCCCACAGCAGCAGCGCAATACCTACCGCAAACCGGAACGGCGCACGCTTCTTATATTTAGCCTGTCTGTCCTTATCAAATGCGGAAAAAATACCGACGAGCAGATAGACAAGCGCAAGAGCCGCAAGAACTATCCGATACGCACTGTTAATATTGAGAGTCAATCCGCATATTATGTAGTCTTTAAATTTAACTCCGTCCGAAATCTGCGGTATGCAAATATTTCCGAGTATCGCAATAACAAATCCGATTACGGTAAACAGAATCACCGCCGTAAAATTTATCGGGAACTGCTCTGTCATTTTCGGGAGCGGTTTGGTTTTAACAGCATTCAAGAAAATCACCTCATATTATCGACCAAGATATATATCTACTTCTGCATAATTATTGCTTGTAAATTCTTCGGGATCGGTCGTCAGATAACCTATATTATAAAGAGCGCCGGCAAAATGCCTTACGTCATCGCCTACATCATGTGAAGAAGCGTGTCCGTGCTCACCTTCGGCGGGATATGCGTAGCTTTTGATAAGCTCGACAGCAAGCTCGGTATCCTCGATTTCCGCATAGTTGCCTTTGGCTATAACGTCAACCGATTCCTCCGGGTTTTTGCCTATCCAATCCTGCGCTTTACGGAACGCTCTCAAAAGTGCCGCAACCTTTTCGGGTTCGCTTTCAAGAACCTTTTCCGAGGCAAACAGGAAGCAGCAATATCTGTCCGCAAATACCGAATCATGTGCAATATCCAGAATAACTCTTCCTTTGCCGTCATTTTCAGCCATGCTTCCGAACGGATCCCACAGAGCCGCTACATCTATATCACCGCCGTAGAGCGCCGCAAGCTCAAGATTTCCGTCGGTAAACGGCAGAAATGTTACTTCTCCGTCCTCCGGAAGAGCGGAAATGCCTGCCTGTTCCACCCAAAGGCTTGCCACCTGATGCGGCGTTCCGCCAACCTCATCGATACCGATTTTCTTGCCTTTTAAATCTTCGGCGGTATTGATATCCGAATCCGCGCGGACAACAAGCTTGATACATCCGTTGTGATAACCGTCTATGACCTTTACTTTCACACCCTGCTCAATTGAGGGAAAGAATTGGAAATCTCCGTTTACTATCGGGTATGTGCCGTTGTTGAGTCCGATTTTCCTCGACTCAAAATCCGATGAGATAAGCGTTACATCAAATCCCTCTTCGGCGAAAAATCCCTGTTCATACGCTATGTATGCGGGAGCGCCGCAAAGCGAGCCGTCAAGTACGGGAAGATCGACCTTTCCGTATTTGTATTCCTGTGTTTCGGTTTTGTTATCGGTCTGTGTATCTCCGCCCGTTTGAACCGTATTTGAGCTTTGACACGCGGCAAGC
>JAFLUR010000069.1 GCA_022508725.1 Oscillospiraceae bacterium | reverse complement strand
AAATCCTTCGATATCGTAAGCAAGAACAAAACGGCGGGGAAATATCTGCATTACTATTTTTACCGCGTATATGAGGGCTGCGCCGGAGTTCTTATAACCGACGCGGACGAGGAAATGAAAATACGCCGAAAATGCAGTGTTCTCGAAAAATACATCAATGCCGTTCCGGATAATCTTAAAACCGGAATAGTACAGTATCTCGATGACGAATACAAGACCATAGTATATGCCAACAGCTCGGCATACCGTATGTTCGGCTATGAACCGGAGGAGTTTAAAAATAAATTCAACAACCGTCTCGACGCAATACTCGAATCGGACAACGAAACCCAAAAGGCAAAGGAAAAAATAAATGCATTGGAGCTTTACGGACCGTCATATTCCTTTGAAAGAGAGGTATATACCAAAACAGGCGGCAGACGCAGATTTATACAGAATACAATGCGGGTTATAAACAGCCGGGAGCTGGAGGTCTTTCAGGCGGAATTTATAGATACCGAGGAGCTTACAAGCAACCGCAACGAGAGCGAGCTTATAAACAGGATTTCTCCGTATATGACGGTAAAGCTCCATATAAAGGATAAATTGCATATTTTAGAGGGGAACGATAAGTTTTTTGAATTTTTCGGCATTGACATCGGCCGCTATGACGGAAACCCCATGCTCAGAACGCATGAGGAGGATATGAATATTGTTTCGCGGGCTCTTGCGGACGCGGCGGAGGGCAAGGATGTGGAGTATGTTTACCGCGCTATTGTGAAAGGAGAGAAATTTCGCACTCTGAGGGTAATCGGCGGCTGTTTGGGCTATAAGATGGGATATCCGGTATATATTATGATGTTCAGCGATATAACGCCGCTGCGCGAAATGACCGAGCGGGCGGATTTTGAACACGCAAGGTTTGAGACATTTCTTAAAGCGTCAAAGGATATTGTGTTTGAGTATACGGTGAACAGCGACACATTAAAGCTGTATGTGACAATTCCGGACAGCGGCGCCGAGTGTATCGTATACGAAAAATTTTCCAAGTCGATATATAACGGACAATTCATACATTCGGAGGACGCCGGGAGAATGTTGGACATTCTGTCGGGACAAAAAATCGAAAATACGCTTATCCGGGCAAGAAGTCCCGGGAAAAACCGGCAGAGTTCGGAGGACAGACAATATATATACAATGTATCCGGCAACCTGATAAAACGCCGCGGAGAATCGGACAGATTTGCCGGAATTATGCGCAGAATACCGTATAATTCGGCAACGCTCCCGTCGGAAGAAAATATCGTCAAGACGGTGTCGGCGGAATTTCTGAAAAAGTGCGATCACGCAATATGCATCGATATGACAAACGGCTGTTACAGGCATATACGCATGAAAAATTCGGTAATGAGAGTGAAGGATTTCGGCGATTACGACCTTGATATTATCGCCTATGCCAGAAAATATATATCACGGGACAATATTGCCGAATTTACAGCCGAGATGAACCGTGACGGAATAAAGCGCACTCTTGCGGATAAGCCGCGCAATACCGTTGTGTTCCGCGCAAGAAGAGGAAATACGATAGGATATAAGACGGCGGAGTATGCATATCTCGACGAGAAGCGCGATAAGGTCATTTTGTATATAACCGATATAAGCGATATATATCTTAGGCGCAGTCCGCTTCTGAACCTTGACAGAGACGTAGGATACAACTTCCTCATGCGCGTATCAAAGGATATAACAATGCCGCTTAATATGATAATCAGTCTTATAAGCTCGGCGAAAAATTCGGCGGGAGCATCTGCGCAGCTTGCGGTCTATCTTGACAGAATAAATTCCTGCACGGCGTCGGTATCGGAGTTTGTGACGAATATCATAGAGCTTATAAGGCTCGAAAGCGGAAGATTTATTATCGACAAGGAAGTATTTTCAATAAAGGATTTACTGAGCGGAATAAACAATATGACGGCTCCGCAGGCAAACAGCATGGGCATAAGCTTTGAGATAACGGCGGGAAGCGGTCTGAATGAGAATTATACAGGCGATGTGTTCAGAATAAATCATATGATTACTCTGCTTATTGCAAATTCTTTGAGATATACCAAAAAACGCGGCAGAATAGAAATTATTCTGGATAACGAGGTCACAGACGAAGCCTCGCACAGACTTATAATAAAGATAAGAGATAACGGAGAGGGTGTTCCGGCAGGAGTTATCGCGAATTTGTTTGACGTTTACGAATATACCGACGACAGCCATATAAATACCGAGATAACGCTGGCGATAGTACGCATGACGGCGGAGGCGCTCGGAGGAAAGTTTGAGCTCAGCTCGGGCGACAATCGCACCGAGGCGGTCATATCCTTGCCGGTGGGTGTATGCGTGGACGGCGAGGTCGGAAAAATAAACCGTATCGGCAGAAGAAATATACTTATCGTGAATGAAAATATCGTTTATGCCGAGACTATCATATCGTCGGTCATAAACAGCGCGTCGGGCGTTGATATAGCGGTCAGCGGAGATAATGCGATATCGCTCTATCTTGACTCCACGGACGGTCACTATGATTATATATTTGTCGATATGGGTATTGACGGAAACAGAGGAGAGGATATTATCGCAAGGATACGCTTGTCAAACCGCAGTGATTCCGGCTCGGTAAAAATTATCGCGGTAATGCGCGGAGGGGAAAGCATACCGGAGATAAACGGAGCGGATGAGGTAATATTCCGCGCCGATGAGCCGGAAAGAATATACGAGCTGTTTGAATAGAAATGACGGAAATAAAAAAGGTTCTCGCCCCGAAAATCCGGAACGAGAACCTTTTTTCAATATCTGTTTCTGTTGTTGTAGCGGGATCTTCTTGCATAGCTGCGCCGGCGTTTGCGGTTGTTTACTATCCGTATCCGCAGAATTATCGCGGCGACGGCGAGAATTGCCGCGGGGATATAGAAAAACGGGCTTTTCACGGTGTTGACCACACTGTGTATCACGAACAGTATGTTATCTCTTTCGACCGTGTTTGAAGCTATAAGATCGGTAGAGCCGAGCAGTTCGCCGTTGTATGAATAGGACACCTTTCCGAGGACCTGTCCCTTTTGGATAGGCGCTTTTATATTTTCCTCTGTTTCGGCATTGATGACAATATCCTTTGCCTTATCGAGGTTTTTGGGCAGAAGCATGGATATTTCGTCTTTGGGCGAAAGAGCTACCCGCGCATCGTCCTTTGCCTCGTATACCTTGGAATCGGAAACTATATCGTTTGCCGATGCGATCGTGACATATTCATAAGTATCGAACGCATATTCAAAAAGCGCCTTTGTATCGGAAAAGGAGTATGCCGTTGCGCCGGAGCCTTGATTGGGGCATTTCATAAGCACGCTGATAAATTCGGTATCTCCCTTTTTCGCCGATGCGACAAGGCAGTTCTGAGCCTTATCGGTCGAGCCGGTTTTTATTCCCGTTGCATATTCGTAAAAATTGGCGGCGGTTTTGAATTTGCTTATAAGATTATTTGTCGTTATCAAAATTCTGTCGGTTTTATATTTGTTCGTCGGGGGAATGATGTATCTTGTGGTTTTTACAAATTCACGGAATTTTTCGTTATTCATGGCGTATCTTGCGATCACGGCAAGGTCGTATGCCGTGGTGTAGTGATCATCGTCATGAAAGCCGTGCGGATTTACGAAATGAGAATCATGTGCGCCCAATTCCTCCGCCCTCTCATTCATCATTGTGGCAAAGCCCTCTATGCTGCCGCCCATTTCGACCGCAAGCACATTTGCGGCGTCGTTCGCCGAATGAACGAGAAGTCCGTATAAAAGCTGTTCGACCGTCAGCTGCTCGCCGCGGAGTATGCCCATTGAGGAGTGTTCGCGGGTTATCGGCGCAATTGCCGCGTCGGTTGCGGTCACGACCCTGTCAAGCTCAAGATTTTCGATAGCCATTATACCCGTCAGGATTTTTGTCGTGCTTGCCGGATACATTTTTTCCCGGGAGTTGTTTTCATATAGAATACGTCCCGTTTTTAAATCCGTAAGAATGGAAGCGCCCGCGTGTATTTGCGGAAATTCCTTCTGCGGGACCTGCGGAGTTTCGGATGCCGGGGCTTGATGCACAGCCCCGGTATTTTCCGGTTCGGCAAATGCGGTCTGCCCGGTGATTTGCATGACCTGCATGGTAACGATCAATAGTGTAATAAGCAAAAGGGCGTGTTTTTTCAAAGTTATCAGCTCCGTATCCTAAAATAAATTGTTCACAAACTTGCCGGATTTCCTTTTTATATGAGTATATATAACATTATACATAATATTTCTGTCGTTTGCAAGATATAAATCAATAAAAACAGTAGAAAATAATTCAAAGCTGTGATATAATGAGTACAGATGATCGTTTTTTAAATTGAGTTCCGGTTTAGGAAATCGATATTTTCCAAAACAAGGGGGTTTTTATATGAAAGCAGCTGTAATAGGCTCGGGAGGATGGGGCAGCGCGGTCGCGGTACTGCTTGCCCGGAAATATGACGTGTGTTTATGGTCATGGCAGCGGGAGGAAAGCGACAGATTAAACCGTGACAGAGAAAACAAGGATTTTCTTCCCGGAATTATCTTTCCCGACAATATAGTGTGCTCACATGATATGCGGGAATGTATTGAAGGCGCGGAGATTACGGTGACGGCGCCCCCGTCGCCTGCGGCAAGGACTACGGCAAAACAAATGAGCCGGTATGTGAAGGAGGGCGGAGTTATCGTCAATATATCGAAGGGAATAGAGGAGGGGTCGTTAAAAAGACTGAGCCGTGTGTATGCGGAGGAGATACCGCAGGCAAAAATCGCGGTCATGAGCGGTCCGTCCCATGCCGAGGAGGTGAGCCGGGGTGTGCCGACCACAAATGTGGCGGCAGCCGAGGATATAAAAACGGCGGAATATGTGCAGGATATATTTATGAACGATGTATTCCGGGTATATACAAGCACCGATGTTACGGGCGTGGAAATGGGCGGCGCGCTTAAAAATATTATCGCGCTGTGCGCCGGAATAAGCGACGGACTCGGATTTGGGGATAACACAAAGGCGGCGCTTATGACAAGGGGACTCGCCGAAATAACGCGGCTCGGCGTTGCGATGGGCGCGCGGGCGGAAACCTTTTCGGGACTGAGCGGCGTGGGTGATCTGATAGTGACCTGCACAAGTATGCACAGCCGTAACAGACGCGCCGGAATACTGCTCGGCAAGGGAAAGAGCCTTGAAGAAACGCTTGATGAAGTACATATGGTCGTGGAGGGCGTAAACGCGGCAAAGGCGGCATACGCGCTGTCAAAAAAATACGGCGTGGAGATGCCGATAACGGCGGAGGCGAATAAAATATTGTTTGAGGGGAAATCTCCGCGCGATGCGGTAATGGATCTTATGACAAGGGATAAAAAGACGGAACACAGAAAAATATGACGATTGTAGGAATACCAAACAGGCTCTGAGACGGAAGGAGATGATCTATTGTGACGGTCAATAAGGATATCGATAACGGAAAAGCTTTTGATTGGGGACAAACCTCATCCGATTATGCGAAATACAGAGATATTTACCCGGAAGAATTTTACGGACGGATCGCGGACTTGAACCTTTGCACAAAAGGTCAATATGTTCTCGATATCGGAACGGGTACGGGCGTACTGCCCCGGAATATGTACAAATACGGCGCGAAATTCATGGGTGCGGATATATCGGAAAATCAGATAGAATATGCGAAAAAGCTGTCTGCGGGAATGAATATCGAATATGCCGCATTGCCTGCGGAGGAGTTGGATTTTGAAGAAACCTTCGATGTGGTCACGGCGTGTCAATGCTTTATGTATTTTGACAAATCGATCATTCCCAAAATACACAAATGGCTTAAGCCCGGCGGACATTTGCTGATATTGTTCATGGCGTGGCTGCCTTATGAGAGCGAAATCGCCATGCGCAGCGAGGAATTGATAAAAAAATACAACCCGGATTGGTCCGGCGCCGGAATGAAACGATACGCGCCCAAAAGTCCGAAAGGGACGGACGGTTTGTTTGAGACCGCAAATCTCATTGCATATGACATAAATGTGCCGTTTACAAGAGAAGCCTGGCATGGGAGAATGAAAGCCTGCCGGGGTATGGGCGCGTCCTCTCTTACCGACGGCGAAAAGGCGGCTTGGGAGGAGGAGCATTTAAAATATATCGATACCCTGCCGGAGGTATTCGATATATTGCATTATGCAACGATGACCGATCTGAAAAAGACATAAAACCGGTATTTTCCGGGGACGGAAAACGGTAAAGTATTGATTTATGCGATGATCTGCGGTTCGAAAACCGCGGAGAGATCGCGGAAAGGCAGAAATTTTTATGAGGGACTTTATAAAAAAGCTGAGCGATGCGCGGGGAGTTTCGGGCTTTGAATATCGTATGTCCGATATTATAAAAGAAAGGCTGACTCCCGTTGCCGATGAGATACACACCGATATACTCGGCAATATAATAGCCGTAAAACGCTCGGGAAGCGAGAATGCAAAAAGCATTATGATAGAGGCGCATATGGACGAAGTGGGTCTTATGGTCCTCGACACAGACGAAAACGGATTTATTCTTTTCACAAATATAGGCGGTATCGATCTGCGTACTCTGCCGTCGGCGGAGGTGACGGTACACGGAAAAAAGGACGTGTGGGGAGTTGTGGGAGCAAAGCCGCCGCATCTTCAATCGGCGGGAGAGGATAAAAAGGGGATAAAAATAACCGATCTGTCTATCGACACGGGGCTTACGGCTGAGGAGGTAAAAAAGCTTGTATCCGTTGGGGACAGTATAACGATAAATTCGGAATTTTCCGAGCTTGGCTCGCTTATATGCGGAAAATCGCTTGATGACAGAGTCGGAGCGGCGGCGGTATGCGATGTGTTTGAGAGGCTGGGAAGGATAAATCTCGACCTTGACGTATATGCGGTGTTTGCGGTTCAGGAGGAGGTAGGCTCAAGGGGCGCAAAGGTATCGGCAAATGCGTTGAAGCCGGATATGGCGATAGTGATAGATGTGACGCACGGACTTACGCCGGATAATCCCGACAACGGATTCAAAACCGGCTCGGGCGTCGCCGTTGCAAAGGGACCGAATATCAATCCGGAGCTGTTTGATAAGGTGACGGAAACGGCAAAAAGGTACAATATAAAGACCGAGCTTGAAATAGAGGGCGGGGATACCGGAACGGACGCATGGGTGACGCAGACCGCCGCGGGAGGAATACCGACGGTGCTGCTTTCGGTGCCGCTTAAATATATGCACACAAGCGTTGAAACGATGGATATTAAGGATCTGTATGCCCTGTCCAATCTTATAACGCTTTTTATACAGGATTATGCGGGATTATACAGGTTAGACCGTCTCGGGGATTTCCGTGTGGGTCAAAGACCTCTTCGGTAACGGGAAAGGTCTGATGAAAAAGGAGGGATAAAATTGTATTTGAAGGAATTGTGCGAAACGGACGGCGTATCGGGCAACGAGGGCGCGGTCAGGGCGTTTATAGAGGATAAAATACGCCCGTATGCCGATGAAATATACACCGATAATATGGGAAATCTTATTGCCTTCAAAAAGGGCAGGATACCTAAAACCATAATGCTCTCGGCGCATATGGACGAGGTGGGATTTATTGTGAGCAGGATAACGGACGACGGTTATCTGAAATTTAAAACGGTCGGCGGGATAGACCCGCGCGTTGTTGTTTCCAAACGGGTAAGGATAGGTTCGGTTCCGGGAATTATTGCGCTTAAAGCCGTTCATCTTCAAAAACCCGAGGAAAAGGAAACGGCGGTGCAGATAAGCTCTTTGTTTATCGATATAGGGGCATCTTCAAAGGAGGAGGCGGAAAAAAAGGTAAGTATCGGCGATTATGTAAGCTTTGCGACATCGTATGCCGAGGTCGGGGACAAGGTAAAGGCAAAGGCGCTCGATGACAGAGTGGGGTGCGGTATTCTTATCGATCTTATAATGAGAGAAAATATTTACGATACTTATTATGTTTTCGGAGTTCAGGAGGAGGTCGGACTGCGCGGCGCGGCGGTATACGCGCATAATCTTAAGCCGGACGCGGCTTTGGTTCTTGAGGGAACGACCTGTTCCGACGTATACGGAGCAAAGGAGCATGAATATGTGACCGTATGCGGCGGCGGCGCGGCGGTGAGCTTTGCGGACAGAACGACCATAGTAAAGAGGAGCTTTCACAGATGGCTCTATGATACCGCCTTGAAAAACAATATAAGGGTGCAGTACAAACGAACAACGATGGGCGGGAACGATGCCGGAGCGATACACCGCGCAAAGGACGGAATACTCACGGCGTCGCTGTCCGTTCCGTGCAGATATATACATTCGCCCGTATCGGTGGCGGCTGTATCGGATATTAAAGCGGTGTATGAGCTTGCTGCGCTGTTTACCGAAAGATGGGAGGAGATGTTGAGATGAAGTTATTAAGAGAGCTTACAAAGGCGCACGGAGTATCGGGCAATGAAACGGCTGTGGCGGAGGTAATAAAGAAATATATGCGCCCGTTGTGTGATGAGATAAGCGAGGATATTACGGGAAATGTCATCGCGCACAAAAAGGGCGGCGGAAAGAGGATAATGCTTGCGGCGCATATGGACGAGGTGGGTGTTATCGTTACTTATACGGACAAAAACGGATTTGTCAGATTTAATGCGGTAGGCGGACTTGATGTAAGGACTCTGCCTTATAAAAGAGTGAAATTCGAAAACGGAACGGTGGGGGTTATCGGCTGTGAGGAAAAGAATTTTGCGAAAAAGGCAGAAATATCGGCGCTTTATATAGACATCGGCGCACAAAGCGCGGAGGAGGCGGAAAAAAGGGTATCCGTGGGCGATACGGCGGCGTTTGTCGGCGATATGACGGTAAGCGGAGATACCGTAATATCCAAAACGCTCGATAACCGCGCGGGGTGCAGATGCCTTATAAAGGCGATGGAAATTCTTGATGAAAAGGGCTGTGACAACGATATATACTGCGCGTTTACCGTTCAGGAGGAGGTCGGACTGCGCGGCGCGGGTACGGCGGCTTACGGGATAGAGCCGGAGATAGCTCTGGCGGTGGACGTTACCGATACCGGAGATACGCCCGAATGTGAGAGAATGGCGGTAAAGCTCGGCGGCGGCGCGGCGGTCAAGCTGTATGACCGCTCGATAATATGTCACAAGAGTGTCAGAGAGGGACTTATAAAAATCGCGAGAGAGAATGATATACCATATCAGCTTGAGGTCATGACCGCCGGCGGTACCGATGCGGGCGCAATCCATACCTCCCGTTCGGGTGTGGCGACCGGCGGAATATCGATTCCGTGCAGATATGTACATTCGCCGTCCGGTGTGGCGTCGGTATCGGATATGGACGCCTGCGCGGAGCTTATAGCGGCGTTTTGCAGAGAAATTTAAAAACACGGATTTAAAAATAATTTTACAATTGATACTTGATAAATTGCAAAACAGATGATGATTATAAGAAAGCTGTTGAAGAAATCGAGAAAATGAAAGATGAAAAACAGTATTGATGCCCCAATTAAATCTTGAATAATTTATGCGAAGAACAAGCTGTGAAAG
>JAFLUR010000068.1 GCA_022508725.1 Oscillospiraceae bacterium | reverse complement strand
GCGTACATCTCATCGGGAGCCATCCAGTTGTTGATGGGACCGGCCTCTTTTTCGGTCGGGGTACAGATGAAAGTTCTGTCCTCAACGCGGGCAACGTCATTCGCGGCTGTTCTGTGGTAATAACATCCCGGGAGCTTTTCCTCGTTAAGTTTGATCATTTCGCCTGTTTTAACGGCTTCCTCTCTGAGGGCGTCAAGCTGAGCCTCGCTGCCGTCTATCCAAACGATTTCATCCGGTGTACACATAGCCGCCATTTCATCAAGCCATGCAAGTACGGTCTTGTTTGTTGTTAATGCTGACATATTTTAACCTCCTAAAAATTTAAAAAGCTGCAATATTATAGGGTATGCGGTATTATTGTCGGGATACGGTAAAATTCCGGGCAAACGATGACCGTATTTACATCACCTTCCGATCCCTATATAAGAGCCTTTGTATGAAATTCCGGAAATCAATACGGATATTATTGATTCCCCAAACAGCTTTTGAATTTTCCGGCTTGCCGAAGCCGGAAATTCTGCGTCATAAAACCGTGGTCCGATCGTAAAACTTCGTTTTGCCGCTGAATCGGTGTTTCCTTAATCGGGGGATCGATACATAATACCGCAAATATTTTCCTATCATCCATTATAACACAAGATTTTAAAATTTAAAAGACTTTTTTGATAATTTTTTGATAATTTTTTGATTGACATATTTTTTTTGTCAATATATAATGGTATTGTACTTTTTTTATTTTGATAATTTCGGGAGATTTCCGCCGGAATACAAAAAAACGGGAGGCAGCTGTGATTTATGAAAGAAAAAATTTATACCATACCTGTGAACGAGGCGTTTGAGGCGGACTGCGAATGTCCGTTCTGCGTGCTTGAAAGAAAGCTTGAAAGCGAAGCGGTGGACTATGCGCTCGGAGCGGCAATGATGGAGCCGGACAACAGGATAGAGTCGAATAAAAAAGGCTTCTGCGGGCGGCATTTCAAAATGCTGTATGATTATCCCAACAGACTCGGACTCGCGCTGGTTCTCGACACGCACCTGCAAGAGATAAGAAAAAGGCTTGAGAGATATGATAAAAGACCGGCGGTGTCGGGGGGACTGTTCAGGAAAAAGCCGGTGTCCGCGCAGCTTACGGAGGAGCTTTCGGCAATAAGAAAACCGTGCGTCATATGCGAGCGTATCGATCATACGATGGAAAGATACGAGGCCGTGTCGGCGGAGCTTTGGGCGGATGAGGAGGATTTCAGGAAAAAATTCGAAAATTCAAAGGGAGTCTGCCTTAAGCATTTTGAGGAGCTTTGCAGAGCGGCGGAAAATAATTTGAGAGGGGCAAAGGCTGAGGAATTTATCGCGTTTTTATGCGCAAAGCAGAAAAAGGAGCTTGAACGCATACAGGAGGATATTCACAAATTTACCCTCAAATTCGATTACCGCAACGCGGATATGCCGTGGGGAACGGCAAAGGATGCGCCGGTAAGATGCGTGGAAAAGATAAACGGGTACATAACGTCGGAGGATGAAAAGGAGCAATAACCGGAAAACGATTTTCGATCCGACCGTAACGGCGGATTTGTTTGCCGAAGTTTATCCTTGACTATCGGGGCGATTGATGGTAAAATTATAACTGTGCCGGGATATTTGCGAATCGTATATTCCGGAGTTTTTAAACAGAGAACGGAGAATTGATTATGTGGATCGCGGACGGTTGGAAGGATTACCGGCTTGTGGACGCCCGGGGCGGTGAAAAAATCGAATATTGGGGAGAATATTTGTTGTGCAGACCCGAGCCGCAGGCGATATGGCCCGGACGACCGAATGAAAGAAAGCGCGCGGACGCAATTTATCACCGCAGCAGCTCGGGCGGCGGACACTGGCAGATAATAAACAAAAGGCTCCCCGACCGCTGGGAGATAAGCTACGGCGATTTGATATTCAACATAAAGCCCATGGGATTTAAGCATACGGGGCTTTTTCCCGAACAGGCGGTAAATTGGGATTGGTTTTCGGGATTGATAAAAAAGTCGGGCGGAAAAATGCGGCTTTTGAATCTTTTCGCATATACCGGCGGCGCAACGGTCGCGGCGCTTGCGGCGGGCGCGGAGGTTGTCCATGTGGACGCGTCCAAGGGTATGGTCGCATGGGCAAAGGAAAACGTCATATCGAGCGGACTTGCCGACGCGCCCGTGCGTTATATTGTCGATGATGTGAAAAAATTCGTTCGCAGAGAAATTCGGCGCGGACGGAAATACGATGCCGTTATTATGGATCCGCCGTCATACGGAAGAGGACCGTCGGGAGAGGTATGGAAGATAGAAAACGAGCTTTATTCCCTTATATCCGACTGCCTTGAAATAATGTCGGACGACCCGCTTTTTTTCCTTATAAATTCATATACGACCGGACTTTCTCCCTGCCTTTTGACGAATGTTCTCGAATATACGGTGAGGAAAAAATTCGGCGGAGAGATAAGCGCGGATGAAATAGGACTTAAAATGGGACAAAGCGGACTTGCGCTGCCCTGCGGAATAAGCGGCAGATGGAGGAGGAGCGAATGATACGCGCGGAAAACATAACCTATTCGTATACCGTCGGAAACGGCGATAAAAAAAGCGTGTTTGAGGATTTATCGCTTCATATAAAAAAAGGCTCTTTCTGCGCTTTGCTCGGGCATAACGGCTCGGGAAAATCAACGCTTGCAAAGCATTTTAACGCGATACTGCTGCCGGAGGGCGGCAGAGTCCTTGTAAACGGCGTCGATACCCGGGAAGAGGAGAGCCTTTTTGATATAAGAAGCTGTGCCGGCATGGTTTTTCAAAATCCGGACAATCAGCTTGTCGCCGCCGTTGTGGAGGATGAAGTGGCGTTTGCGCCGGAAAATCTGGGAGTTGAGCCGGAGGAGATACGCCGGAGGGTGGATGAGGCGCTTGAGGCTGTGGGCATGAGCGAATATGCTCTTAAATCCACGTCAAAGCTTTCGGGAGGGCAGAAGCAGCGGGTCGCAGTTGCGTCGGTGCTTGCCATGCATCCCGAATGCATCATACTTGACGAGCCGACCGCAATGCTCGATCCGGCGGGCAGACGCGAGGTCATGGACACAATTCATATGCTTAACAAAGAGAAAAACATGACGGTGGTGCTTATCACGCATTATATGAACGAGGCGGCGGAGGCGGACAGGGTAATTGTGATGAATAAAGGGAATGTAATGCTTGACGGTACTCCGGCTGAGGTGTTCATGAATTCCGGTTTGCTGAGAAAAATCGGTTTGGATGTTCCGCAGGCGGCAGATCTTGCGGAAAAGCTCCGGGAGCGGGGGGCAGATATTCCTCCGGGTATCCTCACGGCGGATGAATGTGCCGGGGCGATTTGCGATATTTTAAAGGTATGATTGATATATGGATGATATTGTTATCAGGACGGAAAATCTCGAATATGTGTACCAAAAGGGAATGCCCTTCGAAAGCGCCGCGCTTACGGGAGTGAATATTTCGATAAAAAGAGGCTCGTTCACCGCGATTATAGGACATACCGGTTCGGGAAAGTCCACGCTTGTGCAGCATTTCAACGCGCTTATAAAGCCGCCCCCGGGCAGAATATTTATCGACGGGGAGGATATATCGTCGGCAGAGCCGAAGAAGCTGAGGATGAAGGTCGGAATGGTGTTTCAGTATCCCGAACATCAGCTTTTTGAGGAAACGGTATACAAGGATATAGCCTACGGACCGGTCAACATGGGTCTTGCGGAGGATGAAATAAACGGCAGGGTTATCGAGGCGGCGCGTCTTACCGGACTCGGAGAGGATGTATTGGACAGGTCGCCGTTTGAGCTTTCGGGCGGACAGAAACGCCGCGCCGCGATAGCCGGTGTTATCGCCATGCGCCCGTCTGTGCTTATTTTGGACGAGCCCGCGGCGGGACTCGATCCGGCAGGCGGCAGAGAGATCATGACCGGTATACGGCGCATACATTCCGAGACACCCGGCATGACGGTTGTATTTGTATCGCACAGCATGGAGGACGTCGCCGGTATCGCCGATAATGTGATCGTGATGAATAAAGGAACGGCGGCAATGACGGGAAGTGTGGATGAGATTTTTTCACATTCGGAAGAGCTTGCCGGAATGGGACTTGCGGTACCGGAGGTAACGCGCGTTACCGATATTCTGCGCGCAAGGGGCGTTGATATTCCGGCGGGAATATATACGGTCGAAGCCGCCGCGGACGCCGTATGCCGTATTTTGGGAGACCGTTTGCCCGGGCGGTGGCAGGACAGGGGAGGAAAATATGCTGAGTGACGTTACCCTCGGACAATATGTTCCGGGTGAGTCTTTTATACACAGGCTTGACGCGAGAGTTAAGATTATTCTTGTATTTGTTTACACCTGCGCTTTGTTTGCCGTAAAAACTCCCGCCGGCTGCTGTTTATACGCGGTATTTACATTTATATGCGTGTTTGTGTCGGGAGTGCCGTTTAGGTTTATTTTGCGTGGACTTCGTCCCATGCTGTTTATCCTTGTCTTTACGGCGGCGCTCAATATATTTATGAATGAGGGAAACGTTATTGCGACCGTTTTTGAATACAAGGGATTTGCGCTTGAAATAACCGATAAGGGAATATATACCGCGGCGATAATGGCGGCAAGACTGCTGCTCCTGCTTGCGGGAACATCCTTGCTTACGCTTACGACCACGCCGATCATGCTTACCGATGCCGTTGAATATCTTCTCAAGCCGCTCAAAAGAATAGGCGTGCCGGCGCACGAGGCGGCTATGATGATGACTGTGGCGCTTCGTTTTATACCGACGCTTGCGGAGGAGGCGGACAGGATAATAAAGGCTCAGAAAGCAAGGGGAGCGGATTTTGAAAGCGGGAATATCATAAAGCGCGCGAGGGCGATGCTTCCCGTGATGATACCGCTGTTTATAGGCTCGTTCCGGCGAGCGGACGAGCTTGCGACCGCAATGGACGCAAGATGCTATAACGGCGGCGAAAACCGTACCCGCATGAGGGTAATGCGCGCGACAAAACGTGATGCGGCTGCCGCGGCGGCGGTTGCGGCGCTTGTCATAGGCGCAGCGGCGGCGGAAATATTGGGGAGGTGCGCGGTATTATGACGGGAAATATACGGATATATCCGGTGCGTAAATTGCCGGATATGAATTTTGAACGATCGAAAATGCGTTGCATGGGAGGGATTGTTTTTATATGAATATTTTCATAGTGGGACTCGGACTGATCGGAGGCTCTCTCGCAAAGAGTCTGAAAGGCTTTAAAAATGCGGAGATATACGGAATAAATCGTACGCGCAGATACCTTGATTCGGCGGAAAAAGAGGGTGTTATCAAAAAAGGCTATACGGTTGACGAGGCGGAGGCGATAAAGGAAGCGGATATAATCATATTGTGCCTTTATCCGTCTTTGAATGTGGAATTTATCAAAAAAACCGGGGAATACTTAAAACAAGGCGCGGTCATAACCGATGTTTCGGGAGTCAAGACCTATATCGAGGAAGAGATGGCAAAAATTCTTCCGCCCGGGGTCGATTTCGTGGGCGGGCATCCCATGGCGGGGCGCGAGGTCACAAGCTATGAAAACTCGTCCGCCGATCTGTTTGAAAATACCTCTTATTTGGTAGTTCCTTCAAAGACGTCGAAGGAGGAGAATGTGAGGCTTATCGAGGAAATGGCGCGTTATGCGGGAGCGTCGAGGGTCGTGCGTACAAATGCGGAAAATCACGATGAAATAATCGCGTACACGAGCCAGCTCATGCACGTCGTCGCGGCGGCGATATGCAATATACCGACAGCCGAAAAGGCGGAGGGTTATGCCGGCGGAAGCATTCGGGACGCGACGAGGGTAGCGAATATAAACGAGACTCTTTGGAGCGAGCTTTTTCTCGAAAATGCGCCCGCGCTCATAAACGCGATAGACAATATGCAGGCGGCGCTGGGTGATTTTCGTTCGGCGATCGAAAAAGGAGACCGAAAATAAACGTAAAGGCTCATGATAAGCGCAAGAGAACGGAAGCTCAAACGGCTCGGCGGAAACAAATAATCGGGGAAGGCAGAAAAATATGCCGGAAAATTAAAATTTAATGTAAATTTAATGAAATATACTATTGCTTTTTTTATGAAAATGTTATATATTAGTATAGTGTATATATTTTGATTCCCGATAAAAGGGTATTTGGAAAGTAAAAAAATTCCGGGAAATGCAAAAAAATCCCGTTTGCCGTTTTTTACGGGGGAGGAAATTATGGATTTAAGCAGTGATTATATCGTTGTAAAGGCTTTGGAGGACGGCGTCAATATTATCGGACTTACGAGAGGACGCGACACAAAATTCCATCATGCCGAAAAGCTTGATTCGGGTGAGGTCTATATAGCGCAGTTTACCGAAACGACCTCGGCTGTGAAGATAAAGGGCAAGGCTTTGATATATACAAAGCACGGCAGTATGATGTCGGGAGATAACGCCGCTTCGGCGGATAAATTTGCCGGCGGAATTTAGGAAACATCGGAATGGTTCCGGTTTTCCCGAAAGGATAATACAGTATGTGGATAGTCATTTATTTCAGCAAAAGAAAAGAGGACGCGGACAGGGTAAAAAGCCTTATGGAAAATGCCGGGATCATCGTAAAGGTGCGTGATGTGAATAATTTCGACGGCGACATCAAGGCGTATGAGGTTCTCGTCACGGACGCGGACGTGCAGAACGCGCATAATATCATCATTGACGCGGAGGTTTGATTTTTATAAAGAGTGAGAAAGAACAATCCCGCATATCGGGATTTCAGGGAAACACCGAATAAATCAATATCAAAAAACAATTCGGAAACGCGGCGAAAAACCGGTGCGAACGCGTGTGCGCTTTGCGCTGAAAGAATCAGCGTATATTTTTTCGTAAATTATTTTTTGATTACCTTTAAATCAGTGTTTCCTTAAAAATATTTGTTGCAATATTTTGAAATGAAACAGTATGAGGTGAGTTTATGAACAGCAAAGTAAAAAAAATAGGAGTATTGACGAGCGGAGGCGATTCGCCGGGCATGAATCCGGCAATAAGAGCCGTTGTCAGAACGGCGGCATATCACGGAATCAAGGTCATGGGTATCAAAAAGGGCTATAACGGTCTTATCAACGGCAATATGGAGGAAATGGACGCGCGAAGCGTTTCCGATACCCTTCAAAAGGGCGGAACGATTCTTCAGACCGACCGCTGCCTTGAATTCAAGGAGATGGCGGGCGTAAAAAAAGGCTATGAGATAGCAAAGGTTTTCGGTCTTGACGGTCTTGTCGTTATAGGCGGCGACGGATCGTTCAGAGGCGCGAAGGATTTGTGTTCGGTGGGACTCCCGACCGTTGCGGTCCCCGGTACCATCGATAACGATATAGATTGCAGCGAGTATACAATAGGCTTTGACACGACTCTCAATACCGTTAAGGACGCCATAGATAAAATACGCGATACCGCGACAAGCCATGAGAGATGCTCCATAGTTGAGGTTATGGGAAGAAATGCCGGATATATCGCCATTCACGCGGGTATCGCCTGCGGCGCTGAAGTAATCCTTGTTCCGGAACACCCGTTCGATTTTGACGAGGATGTTCTGCGTCCCATTCTTGAAAGTAAATCAAGAGGAAAAAAGCACAGCATCATAATCGTTGCCGAGGGTATCGGCGGAGTTACCGAGATGGCTAAGGAGATCGAGGAAAAGACGGGAATCGAGTCGCGTGCGACAATCCTCGGTTATGTTCAGAGAGGCGGAAGCCCGACAGTGCGCGACAGAGTGGTTGCAAGCATGATGGGAGCCATGGCGGTCGAGCTGCTTGCCGCGGGCAAAGGCAACCGTATTATATGTATGCGTGACAATAAGATCACCGACGTGGATATAGAGGAGGGCTTGAATATGAAAAAGGAACTCCCCATTGAGCTTGTCGATCTCGCAAAGAAATTGTCCACATGATGCAGCTTTGTCGGTAGTATATGTATGTATTTTAAATATATGTATGATCGATTGAAAACAGTATCGATCGTCAAAAATGGGGACCGAATTCGGTTCTCATTTTTTTTATAAGAGTTTGTTTGGTATCCGGAAATCGTCGGATTTTTGAGTGGATTTTTTTGCCGGCAAAGCCCGAAATTTGCGGGAATACTTTGTGCATTTCAAAAATTTCGGGCAAAGCCGGAGGGGAAATATGCCGAAAAGATGATGATCGGAGGATGCCAAACAGGCTCTGAAAAACATACACGGAGAATTCGTTAAAAAAATAGTGAAAAAAAACGATCTAAAAATCTGTTTTTTGTATTGCAATTCGGACCGGTTTGTAGTATAATAAGAAATAAAATGAACGGAATTATCCGTTCGTGCAAAAATAATCAAAGAAAGAGGGAGTTTTTATGACGAAAATGAGAAAGTTATTGTCACTGCTGGTAGCAATGGCAATAGCGGCGTCCGCATTTGTCAACCTTTCGGTTGTTTCTTATGCGGATGACGACGATCCGGCTTCACCGGTGTGGCTGGCGGGTCGGGATAATTCCGCCGCCGGCGAATTTACTGTGGGAACATATGAAGGCAAAGAAAATGCAATGCATGTTGAAAAGAAAAATGTTTACACGGTAATGAATGATGTTGATGAGGGCACCGTAAACTTCAACACAAATGTGTACATTACCGCGGGAGCGGCGATAAGAAGCTTCAGAATTGTTTTTCAGAGCGAAGCGCAGGAGTTGTATAATACAAGCACCGCATTCGCACAGGTCGCGGTAGACGCAGGAGACGGTTCGATTTATGTTGGTCCCGCATTGGCGGATAACGGTTCGGGTACGGTATTGTTTAAGCCGACGGCGGCGGGCTGGTACAATATCGATGCAACCGTTGACTATTCCAAAAAGGATACAAACGAGTTCATCACGGTTGTTGCGTCCGATTCGACCGGCGCAGAGCTCGGCACACAGAAAATCGGTTCGATTTCCGGAGTGGATACGATCTTGAAGGCTATCAGACTTGTATCCACAGCAAGTGATGTGTATTTTGCCGATATGAAGGTGACTCCGGGTTCGGCGCTTGCTCCGGCTCCTGAAGAAACCGAAGCTCCGGAGCCTGAGCCGGAAGAAACGGAAGATCCGAATGAGGAACCCACTCCGAAGCCCACGTTGGCGCCCGGAGATAAGGAAGAAACCTATTTCGAGGATGATTTGAATTCGTATGATTCGACCGGATTGAGCAATCAAGGCAAGGAAGATCAGTCGAAAACTCTCGGTAAAATGACCGTTGCGGTAGGTTCAAGAGGCGGCGGCGGTGACAATGCGAGCGTTATCGCAATGGAAAAGGACGGGGAAAATTCATATTTCAAAATCGTTTCGGGCGGCTATGCAACATCGCAGAGAGGCGCTTCCATAGCGTTTGCGGAGGATGCCGGCATCCCGGCATTCTCTGCTACCGAGGACGGTTATTTATGGCAGCTTTCCTTTGACGCAAAATATACGGATGCCGCTTCGACGATACAGATTATGGGCGTTACGGATAATACCACAACAACGGGCGGTCAGGTCGTAAACGACCCGTATCTGAGCGTTGCGAACAATTCGCAGATCGTTACCGGCGAGTGGCTGCATGTAGCCGTAAATGTGGCAAAA
>JAFLUR010000067.1 GCA_022508725.1 Oscillospiraceae bacterium | reverse complement strand
ATGGCGGCTTTGCTTTCGTCAACGCCCTTATCGGAAAGTATGATAATATTGCAGCCGTTGTTTATCGCAACATCCGCCGCCGCAAAAATATTCTCTATCGCATCCTCCATATCGCCTTTCTCATTGACATTAAAGAGAGTGGAGAGAGTCACCGACTTAAATCCGGGACGATTTACGCTTTTGAGTCTTTTCAAATCACCGTTTGAAAGTATGGGCGACTCCGCGAGTATTCTGCGGCAGTTTTCACTTGACGGATTCAAGAGATTTGCTTCGCTTCCGAAAAGCGTTCCGGTAGAGATCACTATTTTTTCACGGATAGCGTCGATCGGCGGGTTTGTGACCTGAGCAAAAAGCTGTTTGAAATAATTGTACAAAAGCTGCGGCTTTTCGGACAGTACCGCAAGCGGCGCGTCGGTACCCATTGCGTTTACGGCGTCCTCACCCTTTTCGACTATGGCTTTCAGTACCGTTATAACGTCCTCCCATGTGTAGCCGAATGCTTTCTGTCTTGTCAAAAGGGGAAGATCGTATTTTTCGGGTTCTCTGTTTGTAAAGAGGGATTCGAGCGCAATAACTCTGTTTTGATCGATAAGCGGCTGTGATTCGCATTTCTTTTTAAGATCCTCCACCAAATCATGCCACTTGAATTCATCCGTTCCCTCGTCAAGATCGGTAAGTTCGATGAGGTTATTGTCTATCCATTCCTTGTAGGGGTGTTTTTCCGCCTCGATTTTCTTTATTTCGGCATCGTCTATGATCCTGCCCTCATTTGTGTCTATAAGCAGCATTCTGCCCGGATGCAGCCGTTCTTTTCTGATTATTTTTTCATCGGGAATATCGAGAACTCCGACTTCCGATGAAAGTATTACCGTATCGTCGGAGGTAACGTAATATCTCGCGGGGCGGAGTCCGTTTCTGTCAAGCGTCGCGCCGACAAGAGTTCCGTCGGTAAACGCGACCGCGGCGGGACCGTCCCACGGCTCGGTAAGACAGCTGTGATATTTGTAAAACGCGCGTTTGGTTTCATCCATGCCGGTGTCATTTTCCCACGGCTCCGGAATGGCCGTCATGACCGCATGAGGGAGGGAATAACCGGAAAGAGTGAGCGCTTGGATATAGTTGTCAAGCATAGCCGAATCGCTTCCGTCCTCGTTTATGATTCCGGATATCTTTTTCATATCCTCGCCGAAAAGATCGGTATCAAACATTTTTTCTCTTGCTTTGATCCAATTTACGTTTCCGCGTATCGTGTTGATCTCGCCGTTGTGAATGATATATCTGTTGGGATGCGCTCTTTCCCAGCTCGGGAATGTGTTTGTGGAAAAACGCGAATGAACAAGAGCGATAGCCGTTTTCATATCCACATCCTTGAGGTCGAGATAAAATTCGTTTACCTGATCGGGTGTGAGCATACCCTTGTATACTATCGTTCTTGCGGAAAGACTTGAAAAATAGAAATATTTATCGGCATCCTCGCCGCAGCGAATTTCCGACTCGGCGCGCTTGCCTATGATATACAGCTTTCTTTCAAAATCGATGACCGATTTTAAGGACTCGTTTTTTTTGATAAACACCTGCATTATACGGGGCATTGCCTCTCTTGCTCCGGCGCCTATGCATTTTGCATAGGTGGGCACTTCGCGAAATCCGAGAACCGTCTGTTGTTCCTCCTCGATTATCTTTGAGAGCTGTGCCATACTGACCTTTCTCTTTTCGATATCGGGCGATAAAAACAGCATACCCACTCCGTAGGCATTTTCCTCCGGCAGATCTATGCCCTCGTTTTTACATACCTTTTTCATGAATGTGTGCGGCATTTGTATCAATATGCCCGCGCCGTCGCCCGTTTCGGGGTCGCTGCCCACGCCTCCTCTGTGAGCGAGATTTTTTAGGATGGTGATAGCTTGGGATATGATCTTGTGAGATTTCTTTCCCTTTATATTGCCGATAAACCCTATACCACAGGCGTCATGCTCGAATTTAGGGTCGTACAGTCCCTGTTTTTGCGGTAATCCTGAATATTCCATATTTTTCTCCTTTCCGATATCCCGATATATTTTAAAGTATCTTTATAATTCTTTCCACAGCCTCTTTGGTCTTATCCGCATCTCCGAATGCCGTAAATCTTATGTATCCCTCTCCGCTCGGACCGAATCCGACGCCCGGAGTGGTTATAACATTCGCTTCCTCAAGCAGTCTGTCAAAAAAATCCCATGACGGCATATTATCCGGGGTTTTTGCCCAGATATAAGGCGCATTCACGCCGCCGTAAACGGTAAGTCCCGCCTTTGCAAGACCGCCCCTTATAATCTCCGCATTATTGAGATAATATTTTATGACCTCTTTGATTTCACGCTGTCCCTGTTCGCCGTAAACAGCCGCCGCTCCGCGCTGAACGATATACGGAACTCCGTTGAATTTTGTCGTATGCCGTCTGTTCCACAGACTGTTTACCCGGGCGCCGTCTATGACAAGCTCATGCGGGATAACGGTGTACGCGCATCTGTTTCCGGTAAAGCCGGCTGTTTTCGAAAAGCTCCTGAATTCAACGGCGCATTTTTTCGCGCCCTCTATTTCAAATATGCTGTGCGGTATTTCGGGCTGCGTTATGAACGTCTCGTATGCCGAATCAAACAAAATGACAGAACCCTCGCTTATCGCGTAATCGACCCACTTTTTCAGATAATCCCTGTCAGCCGCCATGCCGGTGGGATTGTTCGGGAAACAAAGATATATCAAATCCGCATGCTTGTCGGGGATGGGAGGCAGAAATCCGTTTTCCGCACTGCATTCCATATATATAAGCTCAGACCAATGTCCGGACTCCTTGTCATAGCTGCCCGCGCGGCCGCTCATGGCGTTGGTATCAACGTAAACCGGATAAACCGGATCGCATACCGCAACCTTATTGTCCGCCGAAAATATATCGCCTATATTTCCCGTATCGCTTTTTGCGCCGTCCGAAACAAAAACCTCGTCTGCCTGTATATCGATACCTTTTTTCCGGTAATCGTTTTCAACGATCAGGTCTCTTAAAAAATCATAACCCTGCTCCGGTCCGTAGCCGTGAAATCCCTCAAACGTGCCCATTTCCTCGACCGCATCCTTCATGGCGCCGATAACACTCGGAACGAGCGGACGGGTAACGTCTCCGATACCCATGCGTATAAGTTCTTTGCCGGGATTTTTCTTTGTAAATGCATCAACCTTTTGATTGATTACCGAAAAAAGATAGCTTCCCGGAAGCTTTAAATAGTTTTCATTTATTTTTGCCATTTTTAAAAAATCCTTTCGATAAAATATTTTGTGATTTTTCTTTTGTTTTTTGTGATTTTTCTTTTGTTTTTGTTGTTTCTTTATATTTGTATCTCACCGTCAAACACAAACTCCGCAGGCCCCGTCATGAATACGTCCGAGCCTTCGCCCGCCCATTCAATGACAAGATCGCCGCCGAGCAGTTTGAGAGTCGCTTTGTTTTCCGCCTTTGCGAGAAGCACGGCGGCAACCATAGACGCGCATGAGCCTGTTCCGCAGGCAAGCGTTTCCCCGGCGCCTCTTTCCCATACCCGCATTTTTAAAGTATGCCTGTCGATGACCTCGACAAATTCCGTGTTTATTCTTCTCGGAAAAAGACTGTGGTTTTCAAACAGAGGACCTGTTTTTTCTATGTCGAGTCCGTCGAGAGTATCAAGGAATACGACCGCGTGCGGATTTCCCATCGATACGCAGGTTACTTTGTAATCAATTCCTCCGACGTTGACCGTTTCATCGATAAAGCGTTCCTTATCCGAATTGACCGGTATATCCTTCGGAACAAGCACGGGCGCGCCCATATTGACGCGAACGGTCTTTACTTTGCCGTTTTCGGTGCTCAATTGCAATGTTTTGATCCCGGCAAGAGTTTCGACGGTAATTGTATCCTTGTCTGTGAGACCTTTGTCATAAACGTACTTTCCGACACATCTTACCGCGTTCCCGCACATCTCCGCCCGGCTGCCGTCGGAATTGTACATTATCATTTCAAAATCCGCCTTGTCGGACGGGCATATGAGAACCATTCCGTCCGAGCCTCTGCCGAAATGACGGTCACTTATTTTTATCGCCGCTTTCGAAATATCAAAATCGATTTTTTCCTCAAAACAATTCACATAAACATAATCGTTTCCCGCACCCTGCATTTTTGAAAACTTCATTTTGTATTACCTCTCCTTTATCACAAAGTCTTTATCCCAAAATCATTTTTGCCGTGTCAACCATGGTCATTCCCGTGTCCATGCTTTTTTTTTGTATAAACCTGTGCGCACGGTCCTCCGTCATGAGGTTTCTTTCCATGAGCAGCAGCTTTGCCGATTCTATGATTTTTTTCTCGGCGGATTTTCTTTCCGCTTTTTGCTTTTTTATATCGTTGTATCTGTTTTTCAGCAGAATATTGACCGATGACGCAAGCTCCACCGCGGTTACCGGAAGCTTTTGAACGAATATGTTTGAATTTGTTATTATATTGCTCTGCGCGACGGTTGCAAGCACCAGCATGGAAAAACCTTCGGGCAGATCATCATATATCATATCCGCCGTCGCATCCGCAAGTTTGAAGCCCGTTATAAGTATTCCTCCGTCAAGCTCCGAAACAGACCTTATTACCTCGGCTCTCGAACGGCATGTCATATATACGCGGATACCGCTGCTTGTAAGCATTCTTTTGACCTTTTGCGATAATTCATCTTTTGTAAACACTGTAATTATGTAATCCAACCGGCTCACGCCCCTTTGATTATTATAACCGTGCGGCATAAAATCCGTTTTTTAAGACAAATCCGGTAAAGGCAGTCTTTACGGAACCGGGCAGACCCGTATCAATACACGGTCAAATACTTATCTGTTTCCCATTTGGTTATCTGCGTCCGGTATTCGCCGTATTCGGCTTCTTTTACTTTGATATATTCGCCGACCAAATCCTCGCCCAAAACCTGCTTTACAAAATCGGAATTCGCCGCAAGCTTTATTGCCGCGTTTAGGCTTATGGGCAGACTTTCGACGCCCAAAGTGTCAGCCTCTTCCTTTGTAATATCAAACATATTTACATTTATGCTTTTGGGAACCGGCAGATCTTTCTTTATGCCCTCAAGACCGCACGCAAGACATGCCGCAATCACCAGATAGGGATTGGCGGCGGCGTCGGGATTTCGCAGTTCTATCCTTGCGCTTTCACTGTCGGAAAATGCCGGGACACGAACCATAAGACTTCTGTTGCTCGACGACCAGCCCACATATTCGGGCGCCTCAAAGCCGGATACGATACGCTTGTATGAATTGACTATCGGGTTTGTAATAAACGAAAATTCCGGCATATATTTGAGTATTCCCGCCATGAATTTATATCCTGTTTCACTCAGACCGTTTTTGTCGTTTTTATCATAGAAAACGTTTGCTCCGTCCTTGAACAGCGACATATTTATATGCATACCCGAACCGGCTTCGCCCGTAATGGGTTTGGGCATAAAGGTGGCGTGAAGTCCGTGACGCTTTGCTATCGTTTTGACGACCAGCTTAAAGGTCATTATCCTGTCCGCAGTCGTGAGAGCGTCGTCGTGGTGAAAATCGACCTCGTGCTGTCCGTGCGCGACCTCGTGATGCGACGCTTCTATTTCAAAACCCATTTCTTCAAGGGTCATGCATATATCGCGGCGGCAGTTTTCGCCGTGGTCTATCGGCGCAAGATCGAAATAACCGCCCTCGTCATGCGTATGCGTTGTCGGCTTTCCCTCATCATCGGTATTGAAAAGGAAAAATTCGCACTCCGGTCCCACGGTAAAGCTATATCCCATATCACGCGCATCTTTCAGGACGCGTTCAAGCACATATCTCGGGTTTTTGTCAAAAACCGTTCCGTCCGGTTTATATATATCGCATATGAGCCTTGCGACCTTTCCCTGCTGCGGACGCCACGGAAATATTACAAAGGTATCGAGATTGGGGACAAGATACATATCCGAATTTTCCGTATTTCCGAAACACGGAATTGAAGAACTGTCGAATTTCATGCTTTTGCTGAGTACCTTTTCAAGCTGGGATGACATGATCGCCGCATTTTTCATATGTCCGAACAAGTCGGTGAACTGGAGTCTTATGAATTTTACATCCTCCTCCTCCACCATGTTTATTATATCCTGTTTCGTATAATTAAGCATATAACAGCATCTCCTCACACACTCGGTTTACCGAAAAATACCGATTATTTTTAAACATAAAAAAGGCATACCGATACCATGTACTCAGCCTTAATATCGGAACGCCTTTGTTCTCATACAGTATTATAGCATATGTATAAAAATATGTCAAGACAAAATTTTTTTGCGTTTTTTTTCCGGTTGCGGCGTAAAATCGTCCGGTCGCGCCGGAGATGTTAAGAAAAATCAAAATTTTCCGATATAAAAATAAAAGGGGTTTGAGCGGGGTCACGGTATGTTAAGTATTGCAATATGTGATGATGAAAAAAATATCCGCGCTTATCTTTCCGCGCTGATAAAAAGGCAGGGTGCGGAATGTGAGATCACGGAATATGCTTCCGCCGACGAATATCCGAAATTCAGCGAACATGATCTGCTGTTTTTGGATATAGAAATGAATACCGACGGCGGCGGGGATAAAAACGGCATGAGACTTGCCGAGAGGATACGGAGAGGAAAATCGGCAAAACAGCCGATCATTGTATTCGTTACGGGATATGAGAAATATGTTTTCGACGCTTTTGACGTCGGGGCGTTTCAATATCTTGTAAAACCGATAAACGAACAAAAATTTGCGGAGGTTTTTCAAAGAGCCGTTGGCTGCATATTTGCGGAAACGAAAAAGAAAGCCTTGCTCGTTAAATTTGCGGATGAAAAAAGAGCCGTGCCCGTAAACGATATATACTGCATCGAAAGCCGAAGTCACAAGATCGTGCTTCATATGACGGATAAAAAAACGGAATATTACGCGAAAATCGGAGAATTGGAAAAAGAATTGAGTGACGGATTTTACCGTATACACAAAGGGTATCTGATAAATCTTTTTCATGTGACGGGTTACAACAAAACGGAAGTAATAATGACAAACGGCGAAAAATTGCCGATTTCAAGATATAAATATGATGGCTTTGTGAAGGCTTACATAGATTATATCTCGGAGGGACCGTAATGACACAAACCGAATATGAGATATTCGTCGGCGGACTTGAAGTGTATAAAATTCTGTTCCGGACGATAATTATATTTTTTCTGCACGGAATTATATTCCGCACGGAAAAAAACGATAAATTTGCTGCGGCTGCGGCGATCTTGTTTACGGCGGTGAATTTTTTTGCGGGATTGACATTTACCTCGTCTTTGTACGAATATGCGGTATTGGCGGTATTTGCGGCGGCATATTGTTTTGTGCGCTTCAAAAAATATTACGAAAAGGCAGCCGCGGTGTTGATTTTGTATTTTAATTTTCATTCGCTTGCCGCCCCGGTCGCCGTCGGTCTGTGCCAAAAATTACATAACACAGCCTGTCAAAGGCTGCAAAATATCGTAAACCGAAAACTGCAAAACGCGTCGGAGTCCGACTTGGAAATTATAAGAAATTACGCTTTGTGCCGCTCGAATTTGAACTCGGCTTTGATCGGCGCGATCATGTGGATCATATTCACGTTCATAATGATATTCATGGTATTTGTATTTGTAAAAATTTTAAAAAAAGAGATTGACCGGTATGATACGGTCATGTTTTCGATATACGCTTTTTCCGCGGGTATTTTGGCAAGTATCGTTCTCGATCTGTATTCGGTAAAGGCAGATGACGGGGTTTTTTATTTGTATGACACAAATAAAGAAATGCTTTGGAAAATTCCGTCGGTGGCGCTGTGTATTTTTGCGGGAGAGATACTGATGATCTGTTTTCGTCAGAATTACAAGGCGCTTTCGGAAGAAAGACGGAAGCACTTTGCGGAAAGCCGGCAGATAAGTGCTATGCGGCAGCGGCTTGAGGAAGCCGAGAATTTTTACGCAAATATCCGCAAGGCAAAGCATGAAATGAAAAATCATCTGACAAATATCAAAGGACTCGCCGCGGGAGAGCGATATGAGGAAATCACCGGTTATATTCAAAAAATCGATGAAACCATGCAGGAGCTTGAATATAAGTATGTGACGGGAAACGCGGTCATCGACGTTATTGTCAACGACAAGCGGCGCAGGGCGGAAAAGTCAAAAATCCGGTTTGACGCCGATTTCCGGGATTTTCGATACACGGACGGGATATCGGCGTTTGATGTGGGGATAGTATTGAGCAATCTTTTGGATAATGCCGTGGAGGCATGCGAAAAAACAGACCCGGAAAACAGATTTATCAGCCTTTCGTTAAAGCTTAAAAAACAGTTTTTACTGATAGATGTAAAAAACGGCTTCAACGGGATTATAAATTTCCCGGACGAAAGCCGGCTGCCGATCTCGACAAAGCCCGCCGGTGCGCGGGATATTTTTCCGGAGCACGGGATAGGATTGGAAAATGTGTCCGATATAGCCCGGAGGTATTACGGCGGACTGAATATCAAGGTAAATGAAAATGTGTTTCATATAACGGTCATGCTGCAATGTAAAACCGGATAGAAGCTGTTACGGTATCGTTTGAAATCGCCGGAAACGGTGTTTATATAAAATTCATTTAAAATCTGAGGAGGAGAAAATCATGGCAATATCGGGAATAGGAAATAATTGTAATGTGTACGGATATGCTTCCGTGAAAAAAGAAACGGCAAAAGCGGCGGCGGAGAAAACCGCACAGGCGGAAAATACAAAAGCTTCCGGCGACAAGACCGCCGAATATTATGCTTATTTGTCGGAAAAATATGACTGCGTGAGGACGGGAAGCGTGGGAATATCGGGCTCTTATCTGCGCAGATGCGCGAATGATCCGGAAAAGGCAAAGGAATTGGAGGAAAACTTGTCTCTTTTCAAGGATATATATGAAAGCGGATATAACAGCGCAAAGCGGAATGCGGCGGCACTCGGCGCAAAGCTTACGCACTATTCTCATTCGTGGAGCATAGACGGCAACGGGGAGATCACAATGATATCATCGACAACCGTTGTGACCGAAAACGGTACCAAAAGCGCTAAAGAAGTAACCGAGGAGCTGCAAAAACGCTTGAAAGAGAAAAAGGAAGAATTAAAAAAAGCGGAAAAGGCAAAGGCTGAAAAAGAGGAAGAACGGGAGCGTTCGGAAAAAACGCGGGAAAAAAACGATGCGGCGGAGAGTCCGGATGAGCCGTATTATCCCATGCTTGACGTAAGTATATGAATTCCGTCGTTCAAAACCGGATTTCACGGACCTTGCGCGGACCGTTTCGAAAAAATTCGAAAAAAAAGGAAAAATCTCCCCGACGGGAGATTTTTTTTCGTTCGCATCGCCGTATTGACAATACAATGCCCGCGATGATATAATAATAATCATTATTTTTATATGTTACTACGAGGTCGGAAGTATGAAAAAAACGGTTTTATTTACGGCAATTACCTTTATTGTCGCGGTATTTATATTTTATATGTCGTCACAGAATGGGTCTGTATCGGGCGGCGAAAGCTTCGGTATTATAAAATATATTGTCGGTATTTCCGGAATACCGGTCGATTTTCCGACAAAGAAGATCGCCGAAAAGGTCCAGCGCAAAAAGGCGCATTTTATACTGTATATGATTTTCGGCATATTTTCCGGACTTTCGCTATA
>JAFLUR010000066.1 GCA_022508725.1 Oscillospiraceae bacterium | reverse complement strand
CAGAAAAATCCACTCAAAAATCCAACGATTGGAGGAATACTAAACAGGCTCTTATATATGAATAAGCATGATTTTTATTAAACAATGCTGCAGAATATTCAAAAAAAGCATACAAGTCCTATGTATACGGCGTAATATTGACGGAAAAATAATATTGATCGATAATTCGATTTCAAGCGGCGGAACACGCATATAAAAAGTCAATTCATAAAGCGATTTGCGATTTTTTACAATATTGATAAAAATTTATATATATCGATCGGATCGGATGACCGGCGGATTTCCGTATTGCGGTTGTAATTACCGGCGTGTCATCTGCCGTATACGCGTATAGATGTACAAGAGCTTCGGGAAAAATAATAAGCGCAACGGCGAGCGGGGCGAACAATAAGGCTGCGGCCGGTTTTGATACGCTGTCATGTCGGTATACGATAATATTACAAGAATATTACAAAAAAACAAAAGGATATTGCCGGGGGATCTGTATGCCGGTAAAAAATCCCAAATAAAAAATATATGAAATATATAAAATTTTATATATTTTCTTTAAAAAAAATCAATTTTCTATTGATTTTTTTGTGTAAATGTGTTAAAATCAGTATAAGATTAGATTTAAAAGCAATGTTTGGCCGGTCGATTGTTAAATTTATGTTAAATATCCGCGTAAATTATTCGTTATGATTTTGTAAAATCCGGAGTGTGAACAATATACATCTTCCGGAATTTCAAAGAATATTTTTCGTGGGCCGGACATAAAATATAAGGTTATGTATCTTATAAAAAATAACCCGCCGATCGTTTTGTTATATTGCTCATGTTGCTTATTTTTATGATTTTTTACCGGTGATTGAAAACCGGGGTATGTATATAACGGGGGAGAAATTTATGAACGGAAAAGAGGTAATGCGAAATATGACTTACGGTAGTGTGAATAACGGTGTTTCTTATAACGAAGCGGCAAAGTGGTGCGGAATAGATGATTTTCAGCTCTATCTTTTCAATGAGGGTACAAATTTTCAGTCTTATAAGCTGTTCGGAGCTCATATCACAGAGGCGGAAAAGGACGGAACGGCGGTAAAAGGGTGCAGATTTGCTGTTTGGGCGCCGAATGCAAAGTCTGTAAGTCTTGTAGGGGACTTCAATAACTGGAACGCAAAGGAAAGGTATCTTTACAAGCTCGGAACCACGGGTGTATGGTACGGGTTTTATACCGATATAGGCGAGGGCTGTATTTATAAATACGCGGTCGAGGACGGAAACGGCAAAGTGGTTTTGAAAACCGATCCGTTTGCGTTCTGGTGTGAATTAAGACCGAATACGGCATCGATCGTAAAGAATATTGATTATAAGTGGAAGGATTCGAAGTGGATGAAAAAACGCGGCGAGACCTCCACGCATGACAAGCCTGTTATTATTTATGAGCTGCATATGGGTTCATGGAAGATGCATGAAGACGGAAGCTTTTATACATACCGTGAACTGGCAAGGGAGCTTATTCCGTATTTGAAAGATATGGGATATACTCATCTTGAGCTCATGCCCGTCACGGAGTATCCGTTCGACGGATCGTGGGGGTATCAGGTTACAGGGTATTTTTCAACTACAAGCAGACATGGAAAGCCTGAAGAATTTAAGTATTTTATAGATGAATGTCACAGAAACGATATAAGCGTTATCATGGACTGGGTTCCGGCTCATTTCCCGAGAGACGCGCACGGACTTGCCAAATTTGACGGCACACCCGTTTACGAATATGCCGATACAAGGCTCGGAGAGCATAAGGACTGGGGAACGCTGGTATTTGATTATTCAAAGACCGAGGTGATATCCTTCCTAACCTCATCGGCGCATTTCTGGGCGGCGGAGTATCATGTTGACGGTTTGAGGGTCGATGCGGTTTCGTCTATGCTTTACCGCGATTACAGCAGAAATCACGGAGAATGGCTGCCGAATAAGTACGGCGGAAACGAAAATATAGAGGCTATCGAATTCCTGCGCAGGCTTAACACCATAATGAAGACCGAATTCCCCAATATCATGATGATAGCGGAGGAATCCACGGCATGGGGAATGGTTACCGGAGATCCCAAGCACGGGGGTCTGGGATTTGATTATAAATGGAATATGGGCTGGATGAACGATACGCTTACTTATATGAGCATGGATACGCTTTTCAGGGGCTCCAATCATAATCTGCTTACCTTCCAGATGTGTTACGCGTTTTCCGAAAATTATATTTTGCCGCTGTCGCATGATGAGGTGGTTCACGGGAAACGTTCCCTTATCGATAAAATGTTCGGAGATTACGATCAAAAATTTGCGGCATATAAGGCTATGCTCGGATATTATATGTCGCTTCCGGGCAAAAAGCTGTTTTTTATGGGCGGAGAAAACGCTCAGTTTATAGAATGGCGTTTTGCGGAGGGTCTGGAATGGCATCTTCTTGAAAATGAAAAACACAAACAGTTTCACGAGTATGTGCATGATTTGAATAATTTTTATATTGCCAACAAACCTTTCTGGGAGATCGAAAACAGCTGGGAAGGATTTGAATGGAGCAACGCGGGCGACTGCGATAACTCGGTTTTGTCATATGTCAGAAAATCGCGCAAAAAAGAGGATATTGTGGTTGTAATAATTAACTTTATCCCCGCGGAGCATAAAAAATACGCTGTGGGAGTTCCTATCGAGGGCGAATATGAAGTCGAATTTTCGTCCGATGCCGAAAAATACGGCGGTACGGCGAAAACGGTTAAGAAAATTTATAAAACACATAAAAGCAATTTGGGAAATATGCCTTATTATATCGATACGGATATTCCCGAATATGCGGTGATATATTTAAAATATAAAGGACCGATCAAGAAAGCGGTTAGGAAAAACCGTGAAAAGAATATAAATAAATTAAGCGACAAAAAATAACAAATGGGAGTTGATTATATCATGATTTCAAAAGAATGTGTAGCGATGATACTTGCGGGAGGTCAAGGAAGCCGTTTGGGGGCACTTACAAAAAATGTGGCAAAGCCGGCGGTACCGTTCGGAGGCAAATACAGAATTATTGATTTTCCGCTGAGCAACTGTGTTCATTCCGGAATTGATACTGTGGGCGTACTTACTCAGTATCAGCCGCTTGAACTTAACACATATATAGGAAACGGTTCGCCGTGGGACCTTGACCGTATGCACGGAGGAGCGTATGTGCTTCCGCCTTATCAGAAAGCGGAGTCGGGCGAATGGTACAAGGGTACGGCAAATGCCATATACCAGAATATTCCTTTTCTTGAGCAGTTTAATCCCAAATATGTGCTTATTCTTTCGGGTGATCATATATATAAGATGCACTACGGAAAAATGCTCGAAAAGCATAAGGCGGCAGGAGCGGCGGCAACCATTGCGGTAATGCCGGTCGAATGGGAAGAAGCAAGCAGATTCGGAATTATGAATGTTGACGAGGAGGGCGCGATTATCGAATTTGAGGAAAAACCGAAAAACCCGAAAAGCAATCTCGCATCGATGGGAATTTATATTTTCGACTGGTCGGTTCTCAGAAAATACCTTATTCTTGATGAAAACGATGAAAATTCGTCAAATGACTTCGGAAAAAACATTATACCGAATATGCTTTCTCAGAATGAAAAGATGTACACCTACAGATTTGAGGATTATTGGAAGGATGTCGGTACCGTTCAGAGCCTTTGGGAAGCCAACATGGACATCATTTCCAATCCTCCGAAATTCGATCTCGGCGACAGAAAGTGGAGCATATACTCGAAAAATCCGACGGCGGCGCCTCATTATGTCGGAAAAGGCGCGGTTATCAAAAATTCCACAGTTACCGAGGGCTGTAATGTTTACGGAGAAATTCACCACTCCATCGTATTCGGAGGAGTTACGGTCGGTGAGGGAAGCGTTATCAAGGACTGTGTTATTATGCCGGGAGTAAAGATCGGAAAGAATACGGTTATAGAAAAGTCGGTGATAGGCTCCGGAGCCTGCATTGACGACGGTGTGAAAATCGGTGTCAATGAGGCTGAGGAAAATCCGTATGCGTCGCCTATGTGCACGGACGGCATTGTTCTGATAGGAAACAATGTTATCATAGGTTCGGGTACCGAGATTTTGAAAAATTCCATGGTACAGAGCGATATATTGTCAGGCGGAAGTGTTCTGAGCGCGTCAAAGGAAAAAATAGGTTGAGTAAAACAGGTTGAGTTTAGGAGGATTTTCTGATGAGAGATACAATGGGAATTATTCTTACAAGTGATAACAAAATACCCCCGATAACAGATATAAGAGCGGTTTCGGCTCTGCCGCTTGCCGGAAGATTTCGTTTGGTGGATTTTATCCTCTCAAATATGGCAAATGCGGGTATAACAAATATAGGAATTGTTACGGAATCCAATTATTCTTCGCTTATGGACCATGTAAAATCGGGTAAACCGTGGGATTTGGACCGTAAAAACGGAGGTCTTAATCTGCTTCCTCCGAATATGGATAAGGTTTCGTACGGGGTTATCAAGGGCGATATAGATATGCTCGCCGGCGTGACCGATTTTATACAGAGAAGTCATCAGACCTATGTTATATTGTCAACAGGCAGCAGTCTTTACAATATAGATTTTAAAAAGGTTATAGAAACACACAGAAGCCGTCAGGCGGATGTTACCATTATCTATAAGGATATGACCGGAATCGAGGAATCGGAGCTTTCGAGATACACGCTTCTCGAGCTTGATGTTGACAAGAGAGTTACCGATATAGAGGTTCTTCCGTATTATCCCAAGACAGCGAATGCATCTATGGATCTGTTTGTTATGGAAAAGGCGCTTTTGCAGAGTATCATCGACGAGTGCTCGGCAAGAGGAGATCATGATTTTATAAAGGACGCCCTTGTAAAGAAAATGATAGGCATGAGAATATTCGGTTATGAGTATACCGGATATACCGATAAAATAGATTCTCTCAAAGCGTATTACAAGAACAATATGATCTTCCTTAATGAGGACATACGCAACGAGCTGTTCAATGTCGATAATCCGATATACACAAAGAGCAAGGATCAGTCGCCGGCAAGATACGGGGAAAATGCGTCTATAGAAAACAGCTTTGTTTCGGACGGCTGCATTATAGACGGTACGGTTGAAAATTGTATCCTGTCGAGAGGCGTAAAAATTGCCAAGGGTTCGGTTGTTAAAAATTCCATTATTATGCAGGATTCCGTTATAGATGAGGATGTTGCGCTCAACCATGTTGTTTTCGACAAAGAGGTTCATATAACAAAGGGAAGAAGGCTTTTGGGACAGGAAAGTTATCCGCTCGCCATTGCAAAGGGCACGGTTATATAAACAGACAGAATTCCGGGGAGAAAGATCGAGAGATATCTGCGGTGGTGTATCCGTAAGGGGCATGACCGCAGATTGTCAAGTAAAAAGGAAATGCTTCTATCGGGAAGGTTTGTTTACATAATATATGAGATTAGATCAGATTAGATTATTGAACAGAGAAATGCCGGCGGTTTAACCGGTCGAAACGGTGTTTCTTTGTATAAAGGAAAGGGAGTATGCTATATGAAGATACTTTTTGCAACCTCTGAGGCGGCTCCGTTTGTAAAAACGGGAGGTCTGGGAGATGTGGCGGGAACACTGCCCGTAACGCTGAAAGAAAAAGGTGTCGATGTCCGCGTTATTATGCCTAAATACAGATGTATTCATCAGGAGTATAAGGATAAAATGGTTTATATAAACCACATATATATAGATATGGCATGGCGCAAGCAATATTGCGGAGTATTCAGTCTTGAGCATAAGGGGTGCACGTTCTATTTTATAGATAACGAGTTTTATTTTAACGGCGACAGACCATATAATTATATTCATGAGGATATGGAGAAGTTTGCGTTTTTCTCCAAAGCTCTTTTGTCGATACTGCCGAGCCTTGATTTCCGTCCCGATCTTATACACTGCAATGACTGGCAGACGGGTGCGGTTCCGGTATATCTTGATGTTTTTCAGGATAATCCGTTTTTCAGGAACATAAAAACCGTAACGACCGTCCACAATCTTAAATTCCAGGGAAGATGGGGATTAAAGGGCGTTAAAGATATAATGGGTATAAACGATTCCTATTTTACAAAGGATAAGCTTGAATTCTATACCGATGCCAATCTTTTGAAGGGCGGTTTGGTTTATTCCGATAAAATATCCACGGTGAGCGAAACATACGCAAATGAAATAACAACGGTGGAATACGGAGAAGGGCTGAGCGGACTCCTAAGCGCAAGAAGAAACGATATTATAGGAATTGTAAACGGTATATCATATGAGGAGTACGATCCCGAAAGCGATGATAAAATATATGAAAAATTCAATAAAAAATCCGTGCTTGATAAAAAGAAAATAAATAAGATCAAGCTGCAGGAGGAGCTTAATCTTCCGCAGGATGAGAATAAGTTTATGATAGGCATAGTGTCGAGACTTACCGAGCAGAAAGGCTTTGATATACTCGCGCAGGCTCTCGAACAGCTCTGTAATGATGATGTTCAAATTGTTGTATTGGGTACGGGAGATGCGCATTATGAGAATATGTTCCGTCATTTTGCATGGAAATATTCCGATAAGCTGTCCGCAAACATATATTTTTCGGATATGCTTGCCCATAAAATATATGCTGCGTGTGACGCGTTTCTTATGCCGTCAAGATTTGAGCCGTGCGGACTCAGTCAGATAATAAGCCTCAGATACGGAACCGTTCCGATCGTGCGCGAAACGGGCGGATTGAAAGATACGGTCATTCCGTACAACGAGTATACCGGAGAGGGAACGGGCTTTTCATTCTCGCAGTACTCGGCAAACGATATGCTTTTCGTTACAAGATACGCAAAGGGAATATATTATGACAGACGCGACGAATGGAACAAGATCATCGAAAATGCCATGAGTCAGGATTTTTCATGGAGCGTGTCGGCTGACAAATATATCCGTATGTACTCGGATATTACGGGAATACCGTTTGAAGTTGAGCAAAAAAAAAATCTTGACGAATCGGAAAAACCGGTGAAGAAGAGGGCGTCCGGGAAAAAGGCGTCCGATTCCGGGGCGAAAGCATCATCCGAATCGACCGCAAAGAACGGAGATGAAAAGTCGAAAAAGACTTCAAAATCCGCAAAGACATCCAAAACATCCAAAACGTCCAAAGCGTCAAAAACTGCCGCAAAGACTTCAAAGGGTTCAAAAACTTCCAAAACATCAAAAACTCCGGAAACCGAAAAGAGTTCGGAGAGCTTGAAAGCTTCAAAGAGTACGGAGAGTACGGAAGCTCCGAAAGCTTCAAAAGCTTCGGTTGGTTCAAAGATATCCGAAACCGCCGAGGCGTCTGAAGTATCGGGGACCGCGAAAGGCGGCACGGATACCGGTATTCCGGAAAAATCGGAAAAATGACGACAGGATGATCCTGTCGTCAGGAATAAAAAGGCAAACAGGCGGAATAAATAAGTATCGGTTATTTTAAGTTTTTGTCGGCGAAAATATTATTTTTATTGTATTTTATACACATATATGAAAATAGTTAATAAAAACATCAAGGAGTATGAAAAATTGCTTGATGTTTTTATCTTTCTGTGTTATAATGATAAAAGATGGTTTTTTTGTCGTATATCCGTCAGGATATAAGGAAAAGATTGGGTAATGCAATAATAAATAAAGTGAGGTATTAAAAATATGCAGGAATTAAAATTAACCGCTGAGGAACAACAGCTCCGTGAGGATATTGTCGGAAAAGTAGGTCGTTATTTCGGAAGAACGCTTGATGATGCCACTCCGAAAATGATTTATACGGCTTGTGCGCTCAAAATACGCGACACTATTATGGACAGATGGTCAAAATCACATCAGGTAGTAAAAAATGAGGGCTCGAAAAAGCTTTACTATCTGTCGTTTGAGTTTTTGATGGGAAGATCTTTTGCGACAAATATACTTAATCTTCTTAAAACAAAAGAATATACGAATGTATTATCATCTCTCGGGGTTGATATAAGCGATATTGTGGAATATGAAAACGATGCCGGTCTCGGAAACGGCGGTCTCGGCCGTTTGGCGGCTTGTTTCCTCGATTCGCTGACAACTCTCGATCTGCCCGCATACGGTTCGACAATACGCTATGAGTATGGTCTGTTCCGCCAGAAAATTGTTGACGGCTATCAGGTTGAGCTGCCGGATACATGGCTTGACGGCGGTGCGAATATATGGGAAGTATCGAGAAGAGAAGAGTCTGTCGAGGTTAAATTCGGCGGTACCGTGCGTCAGGAGTGGAATGACGGAAAATGTAAATTCCATTATGAAAATTCGCATACCATTATCGCTGTTCCGTCGGATATGCCGCTGTGCGGATATGATTCGAAAATTATCAACAAGCTGAGACTTTGGAGTGCAAAATCACCCGACGCAATGAATATGGCGGAGTTTAATAAGGGTAATTACAGCCGTGCATTTGAAGAAAGACAGCTTGCGGAGGTTATTTCGAATATCCTTTATCCCGAGGATAATCATGAAAACGGAAAGGAGCTGCGCTTAAAGCAGCAGTATTTCCTTGTGTCCGCGACAATTCAGTGGATCATGAACGAATTTAAAGCAAGACACGGCAAAAACTGGGCTATATTCCCGGATAAAGTCGTTATTCATATTAACGATACACACCCGACTATGGCTATTCCCGAGATGATGCGTATTCTCATGGATGAAGAAGAGCTCGGCTGGGATGAAGCATGGGGCATTGTTACAAAGGTATTTGCTTACACAAATCACACGGTATTGAGCGAGGCTCTCGAAAAATGGTCAATTCCCATGTTTGAGAGGGTACTCCCGCGCGTTTATATGATCATAGATGAAATAAACAGACGCCTTATGGAATATCTCGAAGAGGTATATCCGGGAGATCACGGAAAGCATCAGTATATGGCCATACTTGCAAATAATCAGGTTTATATGGCAAATCTCTGCCTTGCGACATGCTTTGCGATAAACGGTGTTTCAAAGCTCCATACTCAAATTCTCGTTGAGGATATATTCGCGGATTATTACAGATTGGATAAAAAGCGTTTCCATGCCATTACAAACGGTATTACCTTCAGACGCTGGATAGGAAATGCAAATCCGGCTCTTACCGCTCTTATTACGGAAAAGCTCGGAGAAGGCTGGCTTAAAGATGCGACAAAGCTTGACAATCTTAAGAAGTATGCGAAAGATCCCGAATTCCAGGCTGAGTTTACAAAAATCAAAAAGGCTAATAAAATGGTGGTTGCCGAGTATATCAAAAAGCATAACGGCATAGATGTGGATCCCGATTCGATTTTCGATCTGCAGTGTAAGCGTTTGCATGAATATAAGCGTCAGCTGCTTAATATACTTCATATTATGGCGCTGTACAATAAGCTTGTTGAAAATCCGAATATGGAATTTAATAAGACAACATTTATATTCGGCGCAAAGGCGGCTCCGGGCTATGCGAGAGCAAAGCTCATTATTAAGCTTATAAATGCGGTTGCCGATATTGTAAACAATGATAAGCGCATACATGATAAGATTAAGGTTATATTTATAGAGAACTACAGCGTGTCCATTGCCGAAAAGCTCGTTGCCGCGGCAGATGTTTCGGAACAGATTTCAACTGCCGGCAAGGAGGCGTCGGGTACGGGTAATATGAAATTTATGCTTAACGGCGCGCTTACGGTCGGAACTCTTGACGGCGCCAATGTCGAAATGCTTGAGCAGGTG
>JAFLUR010000065.1 GCA_022508725.1 Oscillospiraceae bacterium | reverse complement strand
GACGGAGAAGTCGATCCCTTAACGGGGAAAAAAGTATGTCAGACCTGTAAAAACCGCAAATATCAAGACGGCTCGGATGATCCGGGCGTATCATTCAAAACCGCGCAGGGTGTGGCGCCGGAAGAAGCCGCAAGTGCGGTGCGTGGGCATGAGGCGGAACATGTAAGGCGCGAGAGTGCGAAAGCGCAAAGAGAAGGCGCCAAGGTTGTCAGCCAGAATGTAAGGATATATACATCCATATGCCCCGAATGCGGCAAGCCGTATGTGTCCGGCGGATTGACTACCACGGTGACCGCTAAAGCGGCGGGCAATGAGTATAAAAAAGCGGCGGCTTACAAGCAGCCGGAGGTCAGAGGCGGAAATATAGATTTGGCAGCGTAATTTTTATACCCGGTTATTGCATGGCGCATTAATCGGGTATTTAGATGTTCATTGTATTTGTGTTCCGCTTGTAAGTATGCAGCGGCTGTAATTATGAACGGTTGGAGGAATATATGGACAGTAAATCTATCGAAAGAATAAATTTTCTTGCAGCAAAGTCAAAAGCCGAAGGTCTTACTCCGGAGGAAAAAGACGAACAGCAGAAGCTGAGGCGGGAGTATATTGAGGCTGTAAAGAAAAATTTCAGACAGACGCTTGAAAGCATTGAGATACAAAAGAAATAACATAAATAAAGAAGTAAATAACAAAAATTTTATTAAGAAAGAGTGGTATTTTTATGGCATTGATTTTACCGGAAAACTACAAGTCATCTCTCTCGGTAAGAGAAACGGAAACGGCAATTAAGTATATAAAGGATGTATTCGAGAGAAATCTGTCGCAGGCGCTTAATCTTCAGAGAATATCGGCGCCGCTTTTTGTGCATCCGGAAACGGGACTTAACGATAACTTGAACGGCGTTGAGCGTCCCGTAAGCTTTGACGCTCCGTCTGTGGGCGGGAGTGATCTTGAGATCGTACATTCGCTTGCAAAGTGGAAGAGAAACGCTCTCGGAAGATACGGATTCGATCCCGGAGAAGGACTGTATACCGATATGAATGCTATAAGACGGGACGAGGAATTGGATAACCTTCATTCCATGTATGTCGATCAATGGGACTGGGAGGCTGTAATCGAGAAAAAGGACAGGAATATCGATACCCTAAAAGCAATGGTGAAGAAAATATTCGGCGCGATCAAGGATACGCAAAATGAAGTGTGCAAACGGAATCCGGCGCTTGAAAACAATATTCCCGAGGATATATTCTTTGTGACCACACAGGAGCTTGAGGATATGTATCCCGGTCTTTCACCCAAGGAAAGAGAAAATACGCTTGCAAGAGAAAAGAAAGCGCTTTTTGTCATGCAGATAGGCGGAAAGATGAAGTCGGGTGAAAAGCATGACGGCCGTGCGCCCGATTATGACGACTGGACTCTCAACGGCGATATTGTTCTGTATTATCCGGTTCTCGATATTGCGTTTGAGGTGTCAAGCATGGGTATAAGAGTCGATGAGGAGTCGCTTATGACACAGCTTAAAGAATCGGGCTGCGAAGACAGACTCAAATATGATTTTCATAAAAATATAATAAATAAGGCGCTTCCGTATACAATAGGAGGGGGCATAGGTCAGTCGAGAATTTGTATGTATATGCTCGGAAAGAGTCATATAGGCGAGGTGCAGGCATCGGTATGGAACGACGCCATGTATGAGGAATGTGAGAAGAATAACATATATTTGTTATAATAAAAAGCCGGTCAAAAAATTTTTTATGTAAGCATTTCGGAAAGGATAGGGTAATGAAAAAGGCAGAAGTCAGAGAGTTATACAGAAATACAAATAATTTCACGGCGGAAAGGTTACAGGTTTCGGGCTGGGTGAGAACGATCAGAGCGTCCAAGAATTTTGGGTTTATAGAGCTTAATGACGGAACATTTTTTAAAAATCTTCAAATCGTTATCGAACAGGACAGACTGGAAAATTTTGAAACGATAGCAAAGCTCAATGTCGGCTCGGCAATTACCGTATGCGGTAATTTTGTGATAACGTCGGATGCAAAACAGCCGTTTGAACTGAATGCGGACAATATCGTTGTTGACGGTGATTCGACGCCGGATTATCCGCTGCAGAAGAAACGCCACAGCTTTGAATTTTTGCGTACACAGGCGCATCTGCGTCCGAGAACCAATACATTCTCGGCGGTGTTTCGCGTGCGTTCTCTTATTGCTTATGCGATACATCAATTTTTCAATGAGAGAGGATTTGTATATGTGCATACACCGATAATAACCGCGAGCGATTGTGAGGGTGCGGGAGAAATGTTTAAGATCACAACGCTTGATTTGGATAATATCCCTCACAACGGGGACGGAAGTGTGGATTATTCAAAGGATTTTTTCTCAAAGCCCGCAAATCTTACGGTAAGCGGTCAGCTCAATGTTGAAACCTATTGCATGGCGTTCAGAAATGTTTATACCTTCGGTCCGACTTTCCGTGCCGAAAATTCAAACACAACACGTCACGCTGCCGAGTTTTGGATGATCGAGCCGGAAATAGCGTTTGCCGACTTGAAAGACGATATGCGTCTTGCGGAGGATATGCTCAAATATATCATAAATTATTGCCTTGAAAATGCTCCCGAGGAGATGGCGTTTTTCAATAATTTTATCGACAAAGGACTTATGGAGCGCCTTAATAATGTCGTAAGCAATGATTTCGCTCATGTAACATACACCGAGGCGATAGAAATTCTTCAAAAGGATAAGGAAAGATTTGAGTATCCCGTCGAATGGGGATCCGATCTGCAGACAGAGCATGAGAGATATTTGACGGAAGAGATATTTAAAAGACCGGTATTCGTTACGGATTATCCGAAAGAGATCAAGGCTTTTTATATGAAGCTCAATGACGACAAAAAGACGGTTGCGGCAATGGACCTGCTTGTTCCCGGGGTAGGCGAGATAATAGGCGGAAGTCAGCGTGAAGAAAATTACGATGTGCTTATCGGGAGGATGAGAGAGCTCGGACTTAATTCCGAGGATTATAAATTCTATCTTGACCTCAGAAAATACGGAACAAACAAACACGCGGGCTTCGGATTGGGATTTGAGCGCGCGGTCATGTATATAACCGGTATGGGAAATATCCGGGACGTGCTTCCTTTCCCGAGAACCGTGGGAAATGCGGAATTTTAATATATTAAATACAGGCGGAGAAAATAATATTGATTGAAGCGGAATAAATTATATGAGAGGATTTTCAGATGAAAACTGCATTGGTTCTTATTGCAATCGTAATAATCGGCTTTTCCGTAAATAAGATCGCGGGAGGAATATTGCTTTTATGCGCTGTCGCATACGGTATTTATGCGTATATTCCGACGTTTTATTCATACAAGGGAAATGTTGCGTTTACAAAAGGCGATCTTACGGAAACAAGAAAATGGTACGAAAAGGCGTATTGCCGTAAAAACGCAAGTCTTAATGTGAAAAATGCATATGCGTTTGTACTGTTGAAATGCGGAGAGCCTAAGATGGCGGAGGATGTCCTCGATTTAATTCTTATGAACCAATATGTTCCGCTGCCAAAAAGGAACGCCGCGCGTCAGACAAGATGTATGGCGGTTTATAAGCAGGGACGTCTTGACGAGGCTGTCGAAGAGTGCGAGGATTTATTTGAAAATTATAAAAATACGGCTATGTACGGAATGCTGGGATATTTTAAAATACTCCAAAAACGCGATCCGAAAGAAATTCTTGATTTTTGTCTTGAAGCGTATGATTTTAACAGCGACGACAGGGATATACTCGATAATTTATCAATTGCGTATTATAATCTGGGCGAATATGATAAGGCAAGAGAAATTTCCGACGCGCTGCTGGAAAAGGAAACCGAGTTTGTCGAGGGATTTTATCACAGAGCGCTTATCGAGGAAAAGTGCGGTAATATCAAGCTTGCAAAGGAAATGGCGGGGGAGATAAAAAATTGCAAGCGTTCATATATGACTACGATCTCGGAGGATGAGACGGAGCAGCTTGAAAAAAGGCTCAATGAGGCGGCTCAAAGCTGATACAATATTTTTTCAAATATCGGCGGTAAGCCTTAAAAAGGTCATTTGCTTTGGGGCAGATGACCTTTTTATATTTATATGAATATTCCGAGAACAAAATTCAAAAGCATACACACGCATATTCCGAACAGGGTGGGCAGCGCGAATACAGCAAAGGTCTGTTTTATGCTCTTTGTTTCCTTGTATGCACTTATGCAGGCGGTCGAACATGGCCAGTGCATCATATAGAATGCAATTGTGCATACTGCGGTTTTGATCGTCCAGCCGTTATCCGAAAGTATATTCCGGATAAGTGATAAATCGCTTATATCGGTGAGATTTGAGTTTGCCAGATACGCCATTAAAATAAGCGGCAGGATTATTTCGTTTGCCGGAAGCCCGAGTATGAACGCGGCGAGAATAACTCCGTCAAGTCCCATAATTACGGCGAACGGATCAAGGAAATCGGTCATGTATTTTAAAAAACTCACCCCGCCCGAACCGCAGTTGGAAAGAATCCATATTATCAATCCGGCGGGAAGGGAAACGATCACCGCGCGCGCAAGAACAAATATTGTGCGCTCGAGAATTGAACGTATTATTACTTTCGCAAACTGTGGTTTGCGGTAGGGCGGAAGCTCGAGAGTAAATGATGATGGGATGCCTTTAAGCACGGTTTTTGAAAGCAGCAGCGATGCGGCAAGCGTAACGGCTATTCCGCCGAGAATTATCATTGTAATAATGACCGAGGATTGCAGAGCCGCCGCGATGCGGTTATCCGAGAAAACAAAAAATACGCTTATAAGTGTTATCAGAGCGGGAAATTTGCCGTTGCACGGAACGAATGAATTTGTTATCATGGCAATAAGTCTTTCCCGCGGAGAATCTATTATGCGGCATCCGATTATTCCGACTGAGTTGCACCCGAACCCCATACACATTGTGAGCGACTGTTTTCCGCAGGCGCATACCTTTTTGAAATATTTATCGAGATTAAACGCGACTCTCGGAAGAAAGCCGACATCTTCAAGTATGGTGAAAAGCGGAAAAAATATTGCCATGGGCGGCAGCATTACCGATACGACCCACGCGAGAACGCGGTATACGCCGTATACGGTCATATCGCATATATGCTCCGGAACGGAGATATACGAAAGCATATTGTAAAGCGGTTCTTCAAGAGCAAAAAGATGCCTGCTCAGGAATTCGGACGGATAATTTGCGCCTATTATTGTGATATACAAAATAATTCCCAGCATGAGTATCATAATGGGTATTCCGAAACGGCGGCTTGTTATTATCCGGTCGATCCGGCGGTCGCACTCGTTATAATTATCATTTTTAAAGGATACACATTCCTTGCATATTTTTTCTGCGGTATGCAGAATTGCTTCCGTTACAAGATCCTCCGTATCCGATTGTGAAATATTGTTTTCCGCAAGAAATTCCGCAGCCGCTTGTATCCGGTCGTTTAAAAATTCGATGGAGCCGGCATGAGCTTCGGCATATTCCCGGATAAGCCGTGAAGTTCCGGCGGTATTTCCTGTTTTGTCTTCTATGATCCGTAAAGCCGCATATCTCCGACTTACCGTCATATCATCATTAAGAGCCTTTGAAACAAGCTCTGTCACATATTCTGTTTTATCGTCATATTCCACAATATTGAATTCGGATGCTTTTCGGGCTATCACATCGGCTGCCGCGCTCATTATAATATCTCCGCATTTGCCTTGCGCCGCACTGACGGCGATAACCTTTACTCCGAGCATTTTTTCAAGGCGTTCCGTGTCTATCTCTATTCCCTTTTTAGCGGCTTCGTCCATGAGATTGATACATACGACAACTTTTTTCGTTATCTCGCATATTTGGATGACAAGGTTGAGATTTCTTTCAAGACAGGTTGCATCGCATACCGCAATAACGGCGTCGCAGCCGGAAAAACAAAGAAAATCACGCGAAACTTCCTCTTCCTTTGAATGAGTCATCAGCGAATATGTGCCGGGAAGATCGGTTATTATATATTTTTTTCCGGCATATCCGCATCTGCCGTATGCCATACCGACGGTTTTGCCCGCCCAATTCCCGGTATGCTGATTTTTTCCCGTAAGCATATTGAATACGGTGCTTTTTCCTACGTTAGGATTTCCCGCAAGGGCTATGACCGCTTCATTATCCTTTTTATGTACGGCAAATAAATTCGATTGGTGTAGATTTGTTTTGGGCTTTGCCATGATGCGTCAATCCTTTCACTGTTATAAAATAATACATTTTACGTTGATCATTCTATAATTATATTTGATGAATCTTCGCATCTGAGCGCTATGACGGCGCCTCTTATGAGATATGCCGTCGGGTCACCCGGCGGACTTATTTGCAGGCAGGATACCTTTGTGCCCTCGATAAGCCCGATATCCCGGAGTCTGCGGCGTATATCGCCGCGGGAAAGCACTTTTTTGACATTTGTGCTTTGACCTACGGGAAGCATATTCAGAGTTTTTATATTATTCATAAAGAAAATCACCTTCTTTTTTTATTGCTCCGATGACCAAAGCTTTAAATTTGTTATGAATAATTTTTTATTACACGGTATGTGAAATAAAGCGTTTGATTTTCGGATGCGGATAAGATATATATTCATATCTTATTTTCAGTATATGCGGGGTGCGGAAAGCCGGTTACTCATAATCAAACAATAAAAATTTTATCGGTAAATAAGGTTCATAAATTACAAAAAATATAAAAAATATCTTGCATTGTATACCCGATATATGGTATTATATAAGAAAGAGCCGGATATAATACGGATAATTTATTCGGAGGATACGGTGATTTGTAAAATAAATCACCGCAAAACAATGCTGTATTTAAGTTTTGAAAGGAGCGTATTCGATTATGAATATTCTTGTGACCGGAGGCGCCGGATATATCGGCAGCCACACCTGCGTTGAGCTTCTTAATGCGGGATATGATATTGTTGTGATGGATAATCTTTATAATTCTTGTGAAAAGTCGCTTGAAGCGGTAAAAAAGATAACAGGTAAGGATTTTCCGTTTTACAAGTGTGATATGCTTGATTATGAGGCTACGGAGAAAATCTTCAAGGAAAATAAAATTGACGGCGTTATACATTTTGCGGGCTTAAAAGCTGTCGGCGAGTCATGCCGCATACCGCTTACATATTATCATAATAATATTACGGGTACGCTTAATCTGCTTGATATCATGGAGAAATACAATGTGTTCAATATGGTATTTTCTTCCTCGGCAACCGTTTACGGAAGCCCGAAAACCGTTCCGATAAAAGAGGATTTCCCTCTTTCGACGGCGAGTCCGTACGGTTCCACAAAGCTTATGATCGAGAATATTCTCCGGGATGTATACGGGGCAAACAATAAATGGTCGATCACGCTCCTGCGTTATTTCAATCCCATCGGAGCGCATGAAAGCGGTACGATGGGAGAAGATCCCAAGGGTATACCGAATAATCTTCTTCCGTACATCGCGCAGGTGGCGGTCGGACGCCTTGAATGTTTGTCTGTGTTCGGAAACGATTATCCGACTCCGGACGGTACCTGTGTGAGGGATTATATTCATGTTGTCGATCTTGCGATAGGTCATGTCAAGACGGTTGATAAAAAATCAAACGAACCGGGTGTGCATATATATAACCTCGGCACGGGCAACGGATATTCGGTGCTTGAAGTGGTAAAGGCTTTTGAAGACGCCTGCGGAAAGCCGATTAACTTTAAGATTGCACCGCGCCGCGCCGGTGATATTCCGGAATGTTATGCCGATGCGACGAAAGCAAAGGAGGAGCTGGGATGGACCGCTGAGCGCGATATAGCGAAAATGTGTGAGGATAATTGGAGATGGCAGAAGCTTAATCCTAACGGATATAACGGATAAATGATACGGGAAGATAGGGGCGGTCGGAGTTTTCCGGCTGCCTTATTTTCAGCTGATCGGGAAATGGAGGATTTTATGACAAATGATAATAATATGAAGGCATATCTGTTTGTGCATTTTATGGGAACGGAAAGCGACGAACAAAGCGAGCAGATTTATTTTTCGGTTTCGGAGGACGGCACCGAGTGGAGGACGCTTAACGGCGGAAAGCCTGTGCTTGTCAGCGACAAGGGTGAGTGCGGTGTGCGCGATCCGCATATTATACGTTCTCCGGAAGGGGACAAGTATTTTCTTATCGCAACCGATTTGTCCATATACAACAGGCGCAATGATGAGAGAAGATGGGATTCCTGTCAGACGTCCGGAAGCAGGAGTATGGTGGTATGGGAGTCGGATGATCTTGCCGTTTGGTCGGAATCACGTCTTGTGAAAATTGCGCCGGACAATGCGGGCTGTGCGTGGGCACCGGAGTCGGTCTATGATGATGAAACAGGCAGATATATGGTATTCTGGGCGTCGAAAACCGCCGACGACAATTATTCGGTCCAGCGTATTTACAGAAGCTATACGGAGGATTTCAGAACATTTACAAAGCCGGAAATTTACATTGACGGCGGAAATATAAGCAATATAGATACTACGATCATAAAGGACAAGGGAATATATTACAGATTTACAAAGAACGAAAGCAAATCTTCGATAATAATGGAAAAAAGCAGGACTCTCGCCGGAGGATTTGAGGCTGTGAGTGAGTATGAGATTGACGGCAGTCCGGGAAACACCGTTACGGGATATGAGGGACCGACTATATATAAAATCAACGGTGAGAACAGATGGTGTCTGATGCTGGATTATTTTTCAAAAAAGGGCGGTTACAAACCCTTTATAACAGATGATCTGAAGAGGGGAATATTCCGTTCCGCCGAAGAGGTTCATTTTGACGGAATATATCGTCACGGAACGGTAATGCCCGTGACAAAGAAAGAATATAATACACTGATTGATACGTTCCGGTAAAAATTCACGCTTTTTGCGTAATTACGCAGGTTTTAATTTACAGCGTAAGCCCCAGTTTCCGAAAGGACCGGGGCTTTTCTCTTTTTACTCATACATATTTTTTACGGATAATGACAGGTTAAGAATGACAGCGCGCAGATTTACATACCTTTTAAGCATATACATTGCGTAGGTAAGCCGCGAAACGGCATATACGGTTTTTTTCTCGTCTGTGTACAGAGCGATTTCCGACAGATCGTCTTTAATGTCCGCATTTATGATAATATCCGAATTTTCCTGTATAAAAACAATATCTCTGATGATTTTTTGCCATAGATACATTATGTCGTATGCGTCGTCCTTGTGTTCTTTAAAAAAATCGGCTATTTTGAAAATATCGGTTTTCTTTTGCGAAAACAGCATACGCGTAAGCTTGACAAGTTTTTGACGTATAAGCTCAAAATCGGGGTTTGATATAATATTGTCGGCATTTTGCGGAATACCCTCGGAATATTTTACAATAAAGTCCGTTCTTGTTTCATCGGGATATTTTTTTGATATATATTCCCGCATCAAATTATCGGACAGAGGAGGAAAACGCACGATCGAACAGCGTGAAAATACGGTGCGCAGCATAAGCGATATGTCCGATACGGTAAGAATGAACAACGCATATGAGGGCGGTTCTTCAAGCACCTTTAAAAAGGCATTCTGAGCCGCTTCGGTCATAAGGTGCGCATCTTCTATTATATAGACCTTATATGACGCCGAAAAAGGTTTTATCGAAACAACCCCTATTATCTCTTCGCGTATTTTATCTGTACCTATACTTTTTTTATCACCCGAGT
>JAFLUR010000064.1 GCA_022508725.1 Oscillospiraceae bacterium | reverse complement strand
TATCGTAAGCTTCAATGCGATACGCCTTCTTCTTTTTCCGCCCCCGCAAGGGTGTATGTTTTGCCGTCCGGGAGCTTTTTATATGTTATGTGACAATGTGTGTATATATTATAAGAGTGTTCGGAGCTGTTTAAACCTGTTTATTGTATATGAGGAGCGTGCCGTGATCTTTCACAAGCGTAAGATCGAAAACATTATCGAGAAGCTCAACGGGGACGTATGTGAGTCCGTTCGATCCGTCCGCAGCGATGATGATCGGAGAAACGGAAAGGTACATAGGCTCGGAATTTGATACATTGTATACGTTTGATCCTATCGTAAAGCTTACCTCCGTATCGGCTCCGCTGACTTTAACAGCCTGCAGTTCACCGTCCCATGTTACCGTATATCCGAGCTTTTCGCATATCGCTCTTACCGGCAGCATTAAATTTCCGTTGAATGTAATGACGTTATCGTATCTGTCCTCTCCGTTTACAACGATACCGGTCACATCCGTATAGTCTAAATCTTTCGGATTTGCCATACGTTCGCCGGACGGATTGTTTTCGATGTTTTCACCGATAAAGATCACCTTTGACGGAGCGGTCAGTGCGGGAATGCTTCTCGATGAGTCGGTGTAGAACACAACAAGCTCGCCGGGATTTTCGACGGTGTTTATTTGAAGCGTATTTTTCAGGTTTATACCCTCGGAGTTATATAAATCGACATCGACGAATCCGGGCTTGTCGGTTTCGATGATAACGACCGACGGATGATATGTGACGGGCAGCTGCAATGTCATGGGTGTGTTTACATTTGTGTAAAGACTTAATTTTGCGCCCTCTTTTATATCGTTTATCGAAAGGAGCTCTCCCGTATTGTCAAATATCAACGCCTCAGGTGATATGATCGCATTTTTAAGCTCGTTGCTTGCGATATCCGAACCCTTTACAAGGTTTGACGTGCCGTTATCCGATTCGATTGAATTTACGGTTATTTCGGCTTTTATATATTGCCCCAAAACCTGTTCGTTTTCCGGACCGTTGTTTGCCGCATCACCCTCGCCGACGAAGATCACCTTTGACGGAGTAATAAGAGCGGGAATGCTTCTCGATGAGTCGGTATAGAACACAACAAGCTCGCCGGGCTTTTCGATATTGTTTATTTGAAGCGTATTTTTGGAGTTTATACCCTCGCTGTTGTACAAATCAACATCGACAAATCCGGGTTTATCCGTTTCGACAATAACGACCGACGGACGATATGTGACGGGCAGCTGCAATGTCATGGGCGTGTTCATATTTGTGTAAAGACTCAATTTTGCGCCCTCTTTTATATCGTTTGCCGAAAGGACCTCTCCCGTGTTGTCAAATATCAATGCATCAGGAGATATGACCGCGTTTTTGAGTTCGTTGTTTGCAATGTCGGAACCCATGACAAGGTTTACCGTGCCGTTATCCGATTCGGTTGAATTTACGGTTATTTCGGTTTTTATGAAAGAACCGGAAATTTGATTGTTTTCGGTATTTTCCGGAACGGTCGCCGCGCCGGAATTTATAATGACGGGCGCGAGGGGCGGAACTGCCTGCGCAAATGCGGCAGACTGTGCGGTAAGCACCGACAATACCGATACCGCTATCAAGATGTTTTTTTTCGCAATATTTTTTTTCATAAGCAAAACCTCCGTTTTAACAGAATAATTTTATGTATGAAACAAAAAAGACGTTCATATACTGTCTTTTTTATTTCCGTTTACATACCGTTAGACGTGCGGTATAAAATATTGTTCCCGAATTAAAAAAATTTTTTATTTTTTTGGAAAAATTTATTTGGGCAGGTGCAAAAACGACTTTTGTGCAGGTTTGAAAACAGGCTGACAAATTTGCGTGAAATGTTCGGCTTTTGTGTATATTCCACAGGTTTTTTGTGTGTTTTTTATCAATTATACTGATTGAAAATATTTTCCGCAGATGATATAATATCAATATGCGGATACGGTCTGCCGTCTCCGTCAATAATAAAATACTTGGAGGTTTTTACATTATGAAGTTATTTATCGATACTGCCGATGTCAATGAGATCAGGCAGGCTAATGATATGGGAGTTATCTGCGGCGTTACCACAAATCCGTCCCTTATTGCAAAGTCCGGAAGAAAATTCGAGGAGGTCGTAAAGGAGATCACTACCATAGTTGACGGCCCCATAAGCGCCGAGGTTATATCCCTTGAGAGTGAAGGAATGGTCAAAGAGGCGCGTGAGCTTGCAAAAATACATAAAAATATTATAATCAAGATCCCCATGACGGCGGAGGGATTAAAGGCTGTGAAAATTCTTACATCGGAGGGAATAAAAACAAACGTTACTTTGATATTCTCGGCGACACAGGCACTTCTTGCCGCCCGCGCGGGAGCGACTTATGTAAGCCCGTTCCTCGGCAGACTTGATGATGTGGGAACAACGGGCATGAATCTTATCGAGGAAATTGCCGATATATTCGGTATCCACGGCATTGAAACGGAAGTGATCGCGGCAAGCATAAGAAATCCCATTCATGTTATCGATGCTGCCCGCGCAGGCTGTGATATTGCCACGGTTCCTTATAATGTTATTATGCAGATGCTCAAACACCCGCTTACCGATTTGGGTATCGAGAGATTTTTGAAGGACTGGGAAACGGTTCCGAAAAACTGATTTGACGGAGAAATCACGAATAATTAAGATAATACAAAAAGCGCGGTCGATCGTAATTTATATCGACCGCGCTTTTTTCTTTAAAATCGCTTGACTGTATCGATAAGCTCATTCCAATGCTTTATATGCGTATGTTCACATTCGGGTTCTCTTTTCGGAGTATAAAATTCCGAGCCTGTATACCAAAACGCCGAAAATCCGTTTTTTGCCGCGCCTTCCGCATCATAGTATTCATCATTGCCTATAAACCACGCATTTTCCGCATTTTTTAAATTTGCCTTTTTTATTGCAAGCTCAAAAATTTCCTTGTCCGGTTTTCTGAAAATATATTCGCTGCTTGCTATTATAAATTCAAAATGATGCCGGGGAAGAAATCTGTCTATTACCCTTTTCAATGTATTTTCGCTGTAATCTATATTGCTTATAACGGCGGTGCGTATATTTTTTTCGTAAAGCAGGTCAAGCAGCTCGGTTATTCCGTCCTGAAGCCTGAATTCAACGGCGTTATCCCAGAAAATCTGCTCGATTTCATCATAATCGCAGTCAAAACCGATATTGTAATATTCCGTAATATACCGCATCAAGAAATGGCTGTGTACCTCTAAATTCGCATTGTTACCGTCCCATATTTTTTTTCGGAGCGACAAATACAGATCGGCAATATTTCCGGCATCTGTTCCGTCGGGGTTTGAAACCGCATGCTTCAATACCGCCTCAAAACCCTTTTTGTGGTCGTAAGGCGATTCGCCGACAAGAGTCTGTCCGTAGTCGAAAAATATAATATCCGGCTTATTCATTCGATTCATCATCCTTTATGTACAAATATAGTTGCTGTTGTTATTGATGCTCCAATTAAATCTTGAAGAATTATGCGACGAACAAACTGCGAAGGTCAAGGAAGAAAATCGCAGGAAAACGCGTGTTTTTCAAGGTTTTCCGACGCAGAATTTCGCAGTTTGGGCAAACAGAAAATTCAAGAGTCAGTTGGAGCATCAATAATATTTCCTCAAACTATTATACAACGGTTTTATACTTAAATCAAGTATAAAATCCGTATTATTGCACGATCAAAACAAAACTTATGCCGAATATGCGGAATTTAATATGAAAATCATTTGACAAATATACATATTTTGTGGTATAATAAACATATAATATGTGTTTATTGTACGCTCCGGCGGAGTTTATAGCCGCCGAATTTTTTTGTTTCACATATTCGGTTGTGTATGATGGGATTGTACGGAGGGAGATTTTGATGTATCTGCACATAGGAGGCGAGTATGCCGTGAAAATATCCGATATTGTGGCTGTTTTCGATATGGATAACACAACGGTTGCAAAGGCAAGCAGAAAATTTCTTTCCGCCGCACAAAAACGGAATGAGATTATAACAACTACGGATGATATTCCCAAATCGTATGTTATAACATACTCCGATAAGGAAACAAAGGTATATCTGTCCGCATTGTCAACGACTGTTCTTTTAAAACGTGCCGAGGCGGGAAGCATGGCCTTTTCGGGCGGAAATTTTGATGATATTAATGCTGTTTTCAGTGATAATGAAAGGTGAACGAAATGATTGATGAGAAAATTCAGACAACGTATGATGAAAGTCAGATACAGGTTCTTGAAGGACTTGAAGCCGTAAGAAAAAGACCGGGTATGTATATCGGTTCGACATCTTCGCCGGGACTGCATCATTTGGTTTACGAGATCGTGGACAATGCCATAGACGAAACGCTTGCCGGTTACTGCACGGTCATAGATGTTGTATTAAATCCGGATAATTCCGTTACCGTAACCGATGACGGGCGCGGTATCCCGGTGGGAATACATCCGCAGATGGGCATATCCACTCTTGAGGTTGTTCTTACGATACTCCATGCCGGAGGAAAATTCGGAGGCGGCGGATATAAGGTTTCGGGAGGACTTCACGGTGTTGGTTCGTCTGTCGTGAATGCGTTGTCCGAATGGCTTGAAGCGGAGGTTTCCGACGGACAAAACATACATTATCAGAAATATGAGCGCGGAGTGCCGGTCGCGCCGATAAAGGTAATAGGCAAGACCGATAAAACCGGTACGAAAATTACGTTTAAGCCGGATCCGGAAATCTTTGAAGTTCTTGAATTCGACCGGGATGTGCTGTTGAAAAGACTCCGTGAGCAGGCATTTTTGAATAAAGGCGTGCGTATTGTTTTTACCGATAACAGGAGTGAGGACAAAAAATCGGCAGTGCTCCATTTTGAGGGCGGAATAAAGGAATTCGTAAGCTATACAAACCGTGCAAAGACGGCTATACATGATGATATAATTTATTTTTCATCCGACAAAGAGGATATGAGCGTGGAGATCGCAATGCAGTATACCGATTCGCCGAACGAAACGTTTTTGAGCTTTGCCAATAATATCCACACAGTTGACGGAGGTACTCACGAAACGGGCTTTAAATCGGGTCTTACAAGGGTAATCAATGATTATGCGCGTAAAAACGGGTTTATCAAGGATAATAAAACTCTAAAAGGAGAAGATACAAGAGGCGGACTTACGGTCATAGTTTCGGTCAAGGTCACGGAGGCGCAGTTTGAGGGACAAACAAAGACAAAGCTGGGAAACAGCGAGGCGCGATCTTTGGTTGAGAATGCCGTAAACGAGAAGTTTGCGGAATTTTTGGAGGAAAATCCCAAGACAGCGAATGTTATTATGAAAAATGCTCTTTTGGCGTATGATGTGCGCGAAGCTATGAGAAGGGCGAGAGAAACGACGAGAAAGAGTGCTCTTGCGCCCGGACTCGGACTTCCCGGAAAGCTTGCCGATTGTTCGGAAAAAAGCAATGAATTTACCGAAATATATATTGTGGAGGGAGATTCGGCGGGCGGTTCGGCAAAGGTCGGACGTGACAGACGTTATCAGGCGATACTTCCGCTTTGGGGAAAAATGCTTAATGTCGAAAAATCGCGTATAGACAAGGTTTATTCAAATGACAAGCTTACGCCGGTCATACAGGCTCTCGGGACGGGAATAGGCGAGAATTTCGATATAGAAAAGCTCAGATACGGCAAAATCGTAATTATGGCGGATGCCGATGTTGACGGACTGCATATCCGCACATTGCTTTTGACATTCTTTTTCAGACATATGCGTCCTCTTATAGAAAACGGAAACGTTTATATAGCTCAGCCGCCTCTTTATAAGATATTTAAGGGAAAAAATAAAAATTACAAGGAAATGTTCGCTTATACTGATGATGAACGCGACGCATGCATTGCCGAAATGGGTGAGTCCTGTAAGGTGCAGCGGTATAAGGGTCTCGGAGAGATGGATGCGGTCGAGCTTTGGGATACCACAATGAATCCCGAAACGCGCACAATGCTTAAAGTCGAAATGTCCGACGCGATAATGGCGGATGAAATATTCAGCGTTCTTATGGGAGATAAGGTAGAACCCAGACGCGAGTTTATAGAGCAGAATGCCAAATATGTAACAAATCTTGACATATAAAGTATTTGCGTAAATTATTTATTTGAATTTGTAAATAAATCTGTTAAAGGAGAATTGCCGTTGAAACCGTTGGCAGACAGATTACGTCCGGAAAAATTATCCGAAGTTGCGGGACAGAAGCATTTGATCGGCGAGGGGAAGATTTTGACCGGAATAATAGAGTCGGGGAATATTCCGAATATGATATTTTACGGACCGAGCGGCTCGGGAAAAACAACAATAGCGAATATTATAGCCGCAAATACGGGAAAGCAGCTTTTCAGGCTGAATGCTACGACCGCGTCGGTGTCCGATATAAAAGATGTTATAAATTCGGCAGGGGGTATATTTTCGACCGGCGGAACACTGCTTTATCTGGACGAAATTCAGCATTTTAATAAAAAGCAGCAGCAGACACTGCTCGAATATATGGAAAACGGAAATATAACGCTTATTGCAAGCACGACCGAAAATCCGTATTTTTATATATACAACGCGGTGTTGTCGCGTTCTGTAATATTTGAATTCAAGCTTCTTTCGGAGGAGGACATAACCGAATTGCTTGTCCGCGCCGTGAATATCGAAAGTAAAGATACTCTTTCGGGATTTGATATTGAGATAGAGGACGGCGCGCTTGAGCATATAGCCCGCGTTTCTTTCGGTGACGCGAGAAAAGCGCTTAATATGCTTGAAGTTCTTCTTTTTTCATCAAAAGCGGACGGAGGCTCGAAGATAAATATTACACTTGAAGCTGTGAGCCAAGTGACTCAAAGGAAGGCGTTGAATTACGATAAAGACGGTGACAGCCATTATGATATTATAAGCGCGTTTCAAAAATCGATAAGAGGCAGCGATCCCGATGCGGCGGTGCATTATCTTGCGCGGCTCATCATTGCCGAAGATATTCAAATAATATGCCGCCGGCTGCTTGTGACGGCGGCGGAGGATATAGGACTTGCATACCCGCAGGCGATAGCTGTTGTCAAGGCGTGTGTCGATTCGGCGTTGCAGCTTGGTTTCCCCGAGGCGAGGATACCTTTGAGCGAGGCGGTTATTCTGCTTGCGACAGCGCCTAAGTCAAATTCCGCGATCAATGCGATCGATGCGGCGATAAAAGATATTTCCGACGGCGTTACCGGGGATATTCCGGCTCATTTAAAGGATACGCATTATAAAGGTTCTGCCGAAAGAGGGCATGGCGAGGGGTATAAGTATCCGCACAGCTATGAAAATCATTATATACGTCAGCAATATCTGCCCGATGACATAAGGGACAGACATTATTACGAATACGGTCCCAATAAAACGGAAATGCTTGCAAAGGAGTATTGGCGGAAAATAAAGGGTGAATAGGTATGGATAATATAAAAAAAACGATACTCGAATATGCGCGGGATAATTTGGGTACGGAGCCGGAAAAACCATGGCGGAAATATCCCGGTTATATTGTGCTCAGGCATGATAACAATAAGAAATGGTATGCGGTTATTATGACGGTCGATAAGGATAAGCTCGGTATCAAAGGGGACGGAACCGCAGAGATCATAAATGTCAAGTGCGATCCGGTCATGGTTGATTCTCTTCAAAAAAACGACGGATATTTTCCCGCATATCATATGAACAAATCACATTGGGTGTCGATTATTCTTGACGGCACCGTACCTAAAGACGAGATACTTAATTTTGTGAGTATAAGCTTTGATATTACGGCAAAAAAATATCCCAAATCTAAAAAGGAGCGATGAAAATATGTTTTGTCCCAAATGCGGAAAGAATATTGAGGAAGATATATGTCCCTATTGTCATACAAATATTGAGGATTATAAAACGGAGAATAACGATAATATAAAAGAAAATACAGATAATATAAATAATTTTGCCGAAAATGAGTATGGTGAGCCGTTTCGCAAATCGCGTATAATGGCGGGAATACTGCAAATATTTCTCGGCGCTTTCGGGATAGGAAGATTTTATCTCGGATATTATAAAACAGCGATATGGCAGATCGTACTGTCGTTGGTCACGCTCTTTATAGGCGGCGCGGTTTGGGGATTTATAGACGGAATACTTATATTAAACGGCAACCCGCATACGGATGCTTTCGGAAAAGCTCTTGGGAATTAAATTTTTGTGCATATCATGTATATATTCATTTGTTTTGCGGATAATATATATTGGTGATGGTATCACCGATAATTTTTATGGGGGTTACGGTAATGGATAATTGCAGTTGTAATGAAAACAGATCTATCAAATGTACGGTACAGCAGTGTGCACATCACTGCGGTGACAGGGATTATTGTTCGCTTGATTCAATAGTTATCGGTACGCACGAGATGAATCCGACTCAAACTCAGTGCACGGATTGCGAGTCTTTTGTTGTAAAGGGCTGAAATCGTTAAAAAGTGAAATTGTAAAATTACAGAATTATAAAATTATGTAATTGTATAATTTTACAATAGGGATTTTTAGGAATTGAAAAACCTCCGGTTCGGTGTATAAGCCGTTTCGGAGGTTTTTTTATGATATAATATCGGAGGGTGAAAAATATTTTTATAAATTTTGCTTAAAGTATTGTTTTGATACGGTGTTTTGTGATATAATTTAAAAGAGTGTTGTATAAAGAGATGTTGTATATAAAAATAATTTAAGGAGATTTGATAAATCATGAAACGCGGTAATTTATGTCGTATTATAGCGTCGGCGGCGGTATTTGCGGTTATTGTAAATTTATTCCCGATAATTCCGTCAGCTGCTGATGGATTGAAAGTAGGTGATTATGTTCAATTCGGAAGATATTCGGATGAGCCGATCATATGGAGATGTGTAAGCGATGATGAAAACGGAATGCTTATGATAACCGATGAAATTATATCGATAAAGGCATTTGACGCAAAGGGAACGGTTACGGACGGATCGCACGGCAAGGGATATTACGGTGGTATGTACAGACAAGCCTACGGTTCCAATTATTGGGGCGACAGCAATATAAGGACTTGGCTTAGGTCGAATAAAACGGAAAGACGGGTCGAGTATATATGCGGTAATCCTCCGAGTACTGTAGATAATAAGAAATATGCGTATGAGGAAGAAGCGGGATTTGCCGCAAATTTCACAACTACCGAGATGAAAGCGGTAAGGACGGTTTGTCTTAAGTCTATTCTTGACGCTTATGAAGAAACCCCGCTTACGAGTAATAAAAATTATCATATATATAACGATGAAATTGAAGAAATATTAACCAATTATAACAGTGCATATTCCGAGGAGCTTGAAGAGACTTTTTTCTTGCCCGATGTTAAGCAAATATATGATATATATTCAAACGGCGGTATTTTGGGAGAGGATTATTACATAGGAAGGTTAAGCAAGTCTGCTGCCGGAAAGATCAGCGGCAAGAATGAGGGTGATTTTTATCATTCATGGCTCAGGTCGCCTCGTGCGTTAAAGCTTAACGGATACAGTTATCATGTACGATACATAACTTTAAAGGGAAAAGCAACAGACAAGATGGCGTATGAGAGCATCGGCATCAGACCGGCTTTTTATATCGATTGGTCGAAGGTGAGCTTGTCGGGAGGCTCCGGCAGCAAGGATAATCCGTATATAACGGTTATGGGTGAGGATGATTCACCGATAAAAAATCCGCCGCCCGATCCGACGGAAGCGCCGACGCCGGAGCCTATGGAAAGCACAGGTCCTGATAAGACAGCCGGTCCGAGTGAAAGCACGGGTCCTGATAAGACGGCCGGTCCGAGTGAAAGCA
>JAFLUR010000063.1 GCA_022508725.1 Oscillospiraceae bacterium | reverse complement strand
TGACATCCCGGGAATTGCTTTATTGGTTGCGGGAGGAGTCGTTTATACCGTCGGTGCGGTATTTTATGCATTGAAAAAATACAGATATATGCACTCCGTATGGCATATATTTGTACTTGCGGGAAGTATATTCCACTATTTTTCAATATTGCTTTATGTACTTCCGGCAGATTGATAATGTTAAAATAATTTTGAGGCATTGACGTTTCGGAGTCGCGCCTCCGGCGGTTATGTCAGGGAAATACCGATTTTAAAGAAATCAAAAGATAATTTACGGAAAAATGCTTATTCTTCAGCGCAAAGCGCGCATACATTCGCATTTGCCGCCGAATTGTTTTTTATCTTTGACGGTGTTTCCTTTAAAGTGAAAGGAGATTGAAAAAAATGAGTGAAGAAAACAAGAATAACGAAAATAACGAAAACAATGTGAATGTTGAAAACACGGAAAACACCGAAAACACGGAAAACACCGTGAATGTCGAGAATACCGAAAATAACGGGAATACCGAAAATACGGAAGATATCGAAAACACCGTGAATGTCGAAAACACGGAAAACACCCAAACCGCCGACGCTTTTTCGGATACGGAGGCGAACGGCACAAACGACGAGAATATCGATTTAAACAAGGACGCGGGGAAAAAGGCTTCGATATCCAAAAAAGGTGTTATAGCGATCGTTGCGGCAGCGGTAGTTTTGGTCGTGTGTATATCGGTCGGTTTTGCTTATACAAACGGGTTGTTCGAAACAAACAAATACAATAAAATGGGATATATAAATATAAGCGGAAGAACGCTCAAGGATGTGGCGGAACAGGCGGGTATGTCGGTTGATGAATTCAAGGCGGAATACAGACTGCCGGATGATATGCCGGACGATACCGATGAAGCGGCGGCATTCTATAATATTCCCACCGGCAAGGTTGCCGAGATGTACGGAATGGATTTTTCAACGGTATTGGTAATGCTTGAATTGCCGGATACCGTTACGGAGGATACGCCGTGGGGTGAAGCGGAAGGCGAGGCTACGCTTGAAAAGTATGTCGGTGAGGATGCGGTTGATGCGTTTAAAGAGGAATACGGGCTCGGAGACGATGTTACCGGCAAGACAAAATGGAAGGAATTAAGAAACATTGTGGATAAGGCAACGCTCGACGAACGTATCAAGGCGGAAAAAGAGGCGGAAAAAGCAGAGAAAGAGGCTGCCAAAAACAAGTCGAAATCATCGGATGGTAATGATGAAGCGGATGACGGTTCGGAGCTTTCGGAAGAAGATTTGCAGGCTTTGATCGAACAGGCAATGGCGAACGACGGTTCTGTGCAAACAGCTCCCGAGGACGGCGGGGCACAGGCGGAATAATTCGATTTTGCCGGATTTTGAATTTCAGGTCGGAAAGGAATGGTTATAAAAAATGTCAGGACATTCAAAATGGAGTACGATAAAAAGAAAAAAGGGCGCAAATGACGCGCAAAGAGCCAAAATATTCACAAAAATATCCCGTGAGATAATCGTTGCGGTAAAGTCGGGCGGACCCGATCCCGACAATAATTCAAGATTGAAGGATATTATATCGAAAGCAAGATCAAACAATATGCCAAACGATAACATAAACCGCACGATCAAAAAGGCGGCGGGTGCGGGTGATACCGATAATTACGAAAACATTACTTATGAGGGCTACGGTCCGAACGGTGTGGCTGTGATCGTTGATACGCTTACCGATAACCGCAATCGTACAGCCGCGGATATGCGTCATTATTTTGATAAATTCGGCGGAAATCTCGGTCAGACCGGATGCGTGGGCTATCTGTTTGACAAAAAAGGCGTTATTGTGATAGAGGATGGCGGCGATGTCGATGAAGATACGCTTACAATGGATGCATTGGAGGCGGGAGCGGACGATGTGAGTGTTGAGGAAGGATATTTTGAAATAACTACCGATCCCGATTCATTCCACAGCGTGAGAGACTTTCTTGAAGAAAAATATACTCTTTCATCGGCGGAGGTCAGTCTCATTCCTCAGACAACCGTCGATCTTACCGATGAAAAGCAGCTTTCGATGATGACAAAGCTGTTGGAAACTCTTGAAGACAACGACGATGTTCAGGAGGTATACCATAATTGGAACGCTCCCGATACCGAGGAGGATGAGTAATTCATTGAGTATGAAAAGAACGACAAACAATGATTTGGTTTGCAGGGATTGTATTTACAGGTATGACGATTCGGTGAGAGTGGGAAATACCCGCAGATGTGAAATGTATTCCCAAAAGTCGGAGAAGATTTTTCTTGAAAACGAATGTGATGAGTACAAAAAGGACGATGCCGCAAAATAAAATTAAATACTTATGAAAAAAATAATAATTGTTATTTTGGAAATTTTATTTTTTTTGTTGTATGTACTGTATAAGGTAGCTACGCTTCCTGTTATCGGAATAATAGTCGGTATATTTGTATATTCTGTATCGGGAATAATAAATTTCGAGGATAGATATATTATAAATTTTCTTATTACATTATTTTCCGTGGTATTGGGAGTGGGCTTATTAAATATTTTTTATTTATGGATAATAATAAAAAATAAACGTAATATCGGTATGTGGGAGTTTATATTTATTGCGGGTGATATCGGAATTACGTTATTGGTATATCGGTTGGAAAGCGGCTGTTGATATTATATAAAAACCGGGAACCTCTTGTAACAGAGATTCCCGGTTTTTCAGGTGATCGTTTTGTGATACCGCGTCCCGAACGCGATACCGCAAAATATATATTTTCGATCTCCGAGACGGCATATATCGGACATCGATATTTTTATTTAACTTAATATTTTTACTTCAAAATAATGTTTTTTAAAGAAATTCATCAAGCACATGAATTTCGGATTTCCGGAGATCAACCGGGTTATTTTGAAATAAAGGATTGTCGGAAAATCCTTTATCTCTTGTCCGCACGTTCCTGCTCCTGCTTTTTCTTCTCATTGTAGTCCGAAATGGCATCGGTGGAATTATGCATAACGACCTGTCTTGCTTCGAGCGACAAATCGCTTACCCACAAAAGACCGCTTTTTTTCATAAGAGCTATCCTTTCAAGAATCCTTTGTTCCTCAAGGCGTTTTTTCCGTTTCTGCTCCTCGCGGTACTTTTTGATGTATTTGCCGAATTCCTCCGACTCTCTCTTCAATTGCTTCAAAGCCATATCCAATGCTTTGAAAACATCGTCGTAATCGTCGTCATATATGTGAACCGCTTTGCCGCCCAAGCGGATTGTTTCAATTCCGGATTTTTTGATACCGGCTTTAATATCTGCCTCGATTTTGGCCTTATCGGCCTGCGAAAGTCCCGAAATCTCCACCGTATCGATATCCGGCAGTATGTTCGGATACTTTGACCGGGCATATTCTTTGATCGGATTAAGCGCAGAGCCGAGAGAATTTTTTGTTTCACCCGTCCGGAAATCGTTTGCTATATCATTCATAATTTTCACTTCCTTGTAATACGTCCTTTTCCACATCCATGTTTCTTTAATAATATTATCGGTATTTTTTGATTAAACTTTAATAAAACTATTGTATTTTTTTATATATGGTGGTAAAATAATATTGTCAAAAAGCGGGTGCCGGTTTTATGGTAAACCGCGGTAAGTATGATAGTTTTTTTTGAAAGGAATTTTATATTTATGGAAACTTATTTTTTGGGTAAATTCGATATAACCGCCGCGGGCAAAGGGTGCCGTATGTGGCTCGGCGATATTAACGGTGACGGGATCATGGAAGTTGTAATGGTTCAGCCGGACGGCGGATTTGATGACCGTTATTTTCCTCATTCGGTGGTGTGCGCGACGGCATATACGCTTTCGGGAGAAATTATGTGGCAGATAGGAAAGCCCGACCCGACAATTAAGGGCAGCGGCGCGGATATCCCGGCGCAGATCTATGATATCGACAATGACGGAAACAATGAATTTCTGTGCGTGATGAATGACGAATTGTGTATATTCGACGGAAAGACCGGAACTCTCAAAGAAAAGCATCCCATTCCGGACGAACACGCGCATGACTGTATTATTATAGCAGACCTTGAAGGAAAAGGCTATCCGCAGAATATTATTTTGAAGAACAGGTACCATCAGCTTTGGGCGCTTGATACGAATTTCAATGTGATGTGGACATTCAAGGGCAATATCGGACATTATCCGTGGCCTTACGATCTTGACGGCGACGGAAAGGATGAGCTTATTGCGGGATATACCGTGCTTAACGGCAAGGGCGAAACCTTGTGGAAAATAAAGATGCTCGATCATGCCGACTGCGTATGGGTGGGCGACCTCGATCAAGACCCGACCACGGGTCCCGCGGTGCTGGTCGGAGGCTTGGATACAACGGCGCATACATGGGACGGAAAGCTCATATGGAGATTTACCGATACGGTGGAATCGCAGAATATCGCGCTCGGAAATTTCCGCCCGGAGCTTAAAGGAACGGAGGTCGGCGGTCTTGACAGAATAGACAGAAGCGGTCCGGACGGAATAGACGGACTTTTCCTCGTTGATTATATGGGAAAATCGCTTTACAAGGAAAAACGCACGGTCCCCGGCTGGAGCAGTATCGCCACGACAATACATAATTTTGACGGCAAAAATTCCGATCATCTGCTTGCTTATCGGAGAGGCGGACTGCCGGCGGCTATCTATGACGGATATATGAATCCCGTGTTCACATTCCCGTTTGACGGACATATCATGTGGACCGATCTTACAGGTGACGGACAGTCGCAGATACTTATTTATTCGGATGATGAGGTGCATATATATTCCGCAAAGAAAATCGATCTCACAAAGGCAAAGGTTCCGTATACCCGTCCGCAGCCGAAAAGGCTCTACAACTGGACGCGATACTGGGGAAGCGAGATGGATCCGAAGCAATATGCGGTCAATTACATTACCGGCGATTTTACAAGCATAGATATTCCCGCGTGGGCGCAGGGGGAAATAAAGGACAGAGATACCGAAATGAACCGCGCCGATTTTATCGTGCTTACGGTAAATGCGCTGGGGCTTGCGGCGTATGAGAGAAACAATTTCGATGATGTTCTTGCGAGAGATTATTTTGCCGAAGCTGTCGGCATTGCGAAAAAGCTCGGTATTGTGACAGGTGAGAACAATATGATAAAACCGAAAGAGATTATAACGGCTGACGAGGCTGCAAAGATCATCAGCCGCGCGTCGGGAAAAACGATAAATACCGATAAAACGGGAAATCTCACAAAGGGTATCGCGGCGGAGCTTATTATGAAAGCGATTTGAACGCCGGGATACGGATAATATATACGGAGGAATATCGATGAATTACAATAAAAACAACGCCGAGAATGTCAAGATCGCGTATATCGGAGGAGGTTCGCGCGGCTGGGCATGGGGTCTTATGAGCGACCTTGTTTCTCAGGAGGATATGTCGGGAAGCGTGTATCTCTATGACATAGACTGTGACGCCGCGAAGAATAACGAAATAATAGGAAACAAATCGTCTCTTGCGGACGGGGCAAAAAGCAGGTGGGAATACGTTGCCGCCCAAACTGTCGGCGAGGCTCTCACCGGCGCGGATTTTACCGTGCTTTCGATCCTCCCCGGAACGTTTGATGAAATGTACTCGGATGTTCACGAGCCGGAAAAGTACGGGATATATCAGTCGGTCGGAGATACCGCCGGACCCGGAGGTATTCTGCGCGCCATGCGTACCATTCCCATGTATGTTGATATTGCCGAGGCGATAAAGAAGTACGCGCCGGATACATGGGTCATAAATTATACAAACCCGATGAGCTTGTGTGTTTGGACTCTGTACAGGATATTTCCCGGTATAAAGGCGTTCGGATGCTGTCATGAGGTGTTCGGAACACAGGAGCTGCTTGCGGACGCGCTGCGTGAGATGCGCGGCACAGAGGGGGTAAAACGCTCCGATATATGCATAAACGTGCAGGGAATAAACCATTTCACATGGATAAACAAGGCGAATTACAGGGATATCGATCTGTTTGACGTTTACCGGGAGTTTGTCGATAAATTCTATGAAACCGGCTACATCTCGGATAATTCGGATCATTGGATAAACAATTCCTTTGCCTGCGCGCACAGGGTGAAATTTGATCTGTTCAGAAGATACGGCAATATCGCCGCCGCCGGTGACAGGCATCTTGCCGAATTTATGCCGGGCAGACAGTATCTGAACAGTCCGGAAACGGTCAGGGAATGGAAATTCGGACTTACTACGGTTGATTGGCGCAAAGAGGATCTGAAAAAGCGTCTTGACAAAAGCGCGGAGCTTGTGTCCGGAAAACAGAGCTTTGAAATAAAGAATACCGGTGAAGAGGGCGTAAATCAAATGAAAGCGCTGCTCGGACTTTCGACTCTTGTTACAAATGTGAATATCCCCAATATGGGACAAATACCGAATCTTCCGTTGGGGGCAGTCGTTGAGACAAACGCGGTGTTCCGCCATAATTCGCTTACGCCCGTATTTGCCGGAAGCATGGATAACGATATTGCGGCTCTTACGCTTCGTCATGTATATAATCACAAAACGGTGCTTGACGGTGTGCTTGACGGGGACAGGGATAAGGTGTTTACCGCATTTCTGAACGATCCGCTTATGACCGCGGATAGGGACAGCGCAAAGGTTTTATTTGACGCGATGTGCAAAAACACGGAGAAATATTTGAAATTTTAAAATATACGGATAACAGCCTCAGACAAGCGGGTATGCGCGGAAAATTCGATATTTCACCGTCCGGTTTGTTTGAGGTTGTTTCTGCGTTTGGAGGAATTTTTTATGCTGCCGGAGGATTTTAAAAAGCGTATGAAGAATATGCTTGATGATTATGATGATTTTATCAAGGCTATGGAAAAAGCGCCGGTGAGCGGTATTCGTATAAATGAGAAAAAGCCGGGGGCAAAAGAGGCGGTTTTGGATAAATTCGGTGAATTGAAACCGGTTGAATGGTGCGGTGCGGGATTTTATGCGGATAAGTCGGTCATAAACGGAAAGCATCCGTATCATCATGCGGGACTTTTTTATTTTCAGGAACCGTCCGCAATGACGGCGGCGGAGGCGGTAAGAATAGAGCCGGACGATAAAATTCTGGATCTGTGCGCCGCACCCGGAGGAAAAAGCACTCATGCCGGGGCAAAGCTCGGCAGGGGAGGATTGCTTGTCGCAAATGATATATCCGCAAAACGCTCGGCAGTGCTTGCGGAAAATCTGGAACGATTCGGAATAAACGCGGTCGTTCTTGCCGAATTTCCCGAAAGATTGGAAGATCGTTTGGGAGGATTTTTCGATAAGATAATTGTTGACGCGCCGTGCTCCGGTGAGGGAATGTTCCGTAAGGAGGAGAGGGCTGCGATCGATTGGAGTATCGCGCATACCGAATCCTGCGCGGTAAGGCAGTCCGCGATATTGAGATCGGCGGCGAAAATGCTTGCGCCGGGAGGATATATAATTTATTCCACCTGCACATTCGCGCCGTGCGAAAACGAGGGCGTTATTTCGCGTTTCCTTAATGAAAATCCCGACTTTGAGCTTGTGCATATGCCCGCATTGGATATGCTTACGCCGGGAGCTGCGGAATATACGGAGGACGGTAGGAAAGAATTGTCGGAATGTCGCCGTGTTTTTCCGCACAGAAACGGAGGAGAGGGGCATTTTGCCGCATGCCTGCATTTTAATGGAGGATCACCGGAGCGCGTGAAAATACCTGAAAATGCGGCCGATGCGGAAAACGCGGGCGGTGCGGTAAGGTTTTACCGCGAATTCGAAGAAAAATACCTTACCGTGCGGCTTGACGGAGGATTTGAGCTTTTCGGAAACAATCTTTATTTGTGTGACAAACGTATCGGTTCGCTTGACCGTATCAAGGTAATAAGACCGGGGCTGCATTTGGGCGAGATCGTGACCTCCGCAAGGGGAAGGACGCGGTTTGAGCCGTCTTATGCTCTTGCGCATTATCTTGAAATGTCGGATATAAAAACCGTCGTGTCATACGAATGTGACGGTGAGGAAATCGCGGCGTATCTTTCGGGCGGAGAGATAAGGGACGATAATGCGCCGGACGGTTGGTGCGCGGTTTGCGCGGACGGGTTTGTTCTCGGCTGGGGAAAAGCGTCGGGCGGCGTCGTGAAGAATAAATATCCTAAAAAGCTGCGTGAATTTTGATTTTTGGGGTTGGGAGGGTCGGTCAAAAAGGAGAATGTTTGTACATGACCTGCCGAAGCAGCCGGGTCGGAATGGCAAATGCGGCTGCGTTCAAGTCAGAGCCTGTTTGGTATTCCTCCGGAGGTGTGTATTCCCCCGGGACGAAAAAATCAGCCGCAAAAGCGTTATTGTTTGTGACAACGCTTTTGCGGCTGTCCGGTTATTTTTTAATCACCGCATCCGCAGTTTCCTCCGCATTTGCATTTTTCGGAATAATCCTTCAGAATGACATTTTCGCCCACATACTCTTTTGTTCCGCACAATTCCTCCTCTATTCTGAGCAGTCTGTTGTATTTTGCGACACGCTCGCTTCTGCACGGCGCGCCGGTTTTGATCTGTCCGGCGTTCACAGCCACCGCAATATCGGCGATCACACTGTCCTCGGTCTCTCCGCTCCTGTGCGACAATATCGCCGTATATCCGTTTATATGCGCGGTGTGTACCGCATCCAGCGCCTCTGTAAGGGTGCCTATCTGATTTACCTTTACAAGTATCGAATTTGCGATTTTTTCACCGATACCCTTTTTGAGTCTTGAACTGTTCGTTACAAAAAGATCGTCCCCGACAAGCTGAATTTTTCCGCCGAGCCGTTCCGTGAGTATTTTCCATGTTTCGGTGTCATCCTCGCCCGCGCCGTCCTCAAGCGATATTATGGGATATTTCTCGACAAGCTTTTCCCAATAGTCCGCCAGCTCGGTTTTTGTTAAATGTATTCCCGATTTAGGCATTTTATATGTGCCGTCCGCCTGATACCATTCGGAGGAGGCGGCGTCAAGAGCTATTTTAAAATCATGACCTGTTTTATATCCGGCATTTCCGACAGCCTCGATGATTAGGTCGAGAGCTTCTTCATTGCCCGAAAGCATGGGCGCAAAACCGCCCTCATCTCCCACAGCCGTTGAGTATCCCTTTGATTTGAGCAGCTTTTTCAACGATTGATATACCTCGGCGGACATACGCACAGCCGCGCGCAGGCAGGATGCATTTACCGGCATTATCATAAATTCCTGTATATCAAGGTTATTGTCCGCATGAACGCCGCCGTTAAGAATATTCATCATCGGCATGGGCATAATATGCGCGTTGCATCCGCCGATATATCTGTAAAGCGATTGCCCCGATGCTGCGGCAGCCGCTTTCGCACAGGCAAGCGATACGGCAAGGATCGCGTTTGCGCCGAGTCTGCCCTTGTTAAGCGTTCCGTCAAGACGGCACATTTTTTGATCGATCGCGCGCTGATCGAACACATTCATTCCGATAACCGCGTCGGCTATCCTTGTATTTACATTTTCAACGGCGGTTTCAACCCCCATTCCGTTATATCGATCTCGCAAGCCGTCACGGAGCTCCGCGGCTTCGTATACTCCGCATGAGGCGCCCGACGGAACGCTCGCCGTCGCACATCCCGATTCCGTGCGGATTTCCGCCTCTACCGTGGGATTGCCGCGCGAATCAAGTATCTCTCTTGCAAAGCAGTCGGTTATTTCAACATAATCTCTCATAAAATCACTCCCATAATCCGGTCTTTTCCGGAATTTTCAGATAAAGCCCTGTAATATTGATCCTCAAACTGACTCTTGAATTTTCCGGTTGCCCAAACTGTGAAATTCTACGTCATAAAACCTTGGTCGGTCGTAAAACTTCGTTTTGCCGGTCACCTGTGCAACCGAGAAAAACACTCGTTTTCCTGCGGTTTTCTTCAAAGAATT
>JAFLUR010000062.1 GCA_022508725.1 Oscillospiraceae bacterium | reverse complement strand
AGCGCGTCAAGTTTTCTGCTGTGTATATTTTTGATTCCGCCGTTCTCGTCATACGCCGCTCCGTTGGCGAGCTGCAGGAGCTTATTTGTAAGAGCCGCCGCATTTACCGCATCAATATCACCGTCGGCAAACGGAAGAATCATTTCTTTTTCAAGCTTTTTATATAATTTCATCTCACTTTCGCTCATTTCCGCCTCCGCAATGTTATCGACCCTTTCCGGCATTTCAAGATAATCCGTAGCCTTCATTGAAATGCAGATGTCGGAAATCCTATCGAATATCCGTTCCTCCGCATCCGGCAGAGGCTTATATGAATACACGATTGCGCCGTTTCGCTTATCAGGCTTGAAATACTCATAACGATAATGCGTTATGTACCTTCCGAGCCTTTCGCCCATATCAAGCAGATTTATCTCCGCCCATAAATCCATCAGACCGTTCGGCGCGGGAGTACCGGTAAGGCCCACGATCCGTTTTATCTTCGGACGTATTTTCCGCAATGCCCTGAACCGCTTGCTTTGGTGTGACTTGAAAGAACTTAACTCATCAATTACGACCATATCAAAGTCAAAATCCGTATTCTGTACAAGCCATTCCACGTTTTCACGGTTTATAACGTAAATATCCGCTTCGATCTGCAGAGCTTTTTGCCTTTCGGACGCATTGCCGATAACCCTTGAAACCCTGAGACTTTTCAAATGCTCCCATTTCCCGCATTCGGCGTTCCATGTCGTCATTGCGACTCTGAGCGGCGCTATTACAAGAACCTTTGAAACCTCAAAGCAGTTATACATCAGCTCATTGATTGCAGTAAGCGTTGTTATCGTTTTACCGAGACCGCAGTCCAAAAATAAAGCCGCAATCGGGTTTTTTATAATAAAATCAACTCCGTAATTCTGATAACCGTGCATATCATCCCTTGTTAATCTCATCAAGTATTCCTCCGATCCGGTCTGTGCCGTCAATGCAATATACCGAAAACCCTAATGCCTCCAATTGCCTTTTTCGCTTTATTTGAATACTCCGCATTTTCCGTCCGGGAGCCTTCAGTTCGGCAAACGCCGCTTTACCTCCGGGAAACAATATCAATCTGTCCGGTACGCCGTTCATTCCCGGCGATACAAACTTTAATGCCAGTCCGCCCCTCATTTTTACTGCATTTTTAAGACTTTGTTCAATTTCTTTTTCAAGCATTCATACCTCCATTTTCATTCTGTTGTTGCCTTGTGCCGAAAAATCCTCGCGCGCGCGTATATACATGTGTGTGTAAATTTTTAAATATATAATATATAATCTATATGACTTTTTTCGGCTATATGGCAACAAGCATAGCCGACACCCTTGTTTTTATGCCGTTTTCTGCCGTTGCCAAACCTATATTTTATCGGCAATTTTCGGCAACGTCGGCAACATTAAAAGCCGGATTATTCTCTTTCATAACCTGCCATAACGCCATACATTCCGAATCTTGACTTCTTAGCGGACTTTTTCCATCCGTCCATTTTAGCCATTATTGCCGAAATCGCATTTGCGTCAAGGCGTTTCAAATCCGCTTTCGCTTTGCCGAAACACTCGCACCATATTTCCATATTGCAGACCTTCTGCCGCGCCACAGTGCCTTTCAGCTGTACGTCTCCGAATTCGCTGCCGTTCAGGAAGTTCCTCCGCTCATACAGCGACATCTCATTCCAATTTACCGGAAGGAGCGTGTCAAGGTACTCGCGTACCATACCTTCGCGCTCGTCCGTTTCCATAGCCTCGCGTTGTAAGTTCTTAGCGTAGTTTTCCGTGTCCTCGTCAAGTATCAACGACTCGTTCCGCTTGTAATATACAAGCGTCTCCGCCCATATCTGCGCGATATCCGTCTGTGTAAGCTGCCACGGCTTTTTTTCCGAAACGCCCGATACCTTAACCGGGAAAAAGCGGCGGTTGCCTGTCGTATCACGCAAATATCCATGCTCCGCGTTTGTTGTGCCTATGAAAATACACTGTCTTAAATGCGGCGTGGCTCTGCGCCCGAACGAGGCGCGGAATACGTCGTTCTGCCGGGATATAAAGCCTCTGAGCGTTTCAATCTCCGTTTTCTTGAGTCCGGCAAGCTCGCCGATTTCAAGTATCCAAAATCCCTGCAGCTTTTCGGCGGCGGTCTTATCCTTCGTGTCCGATAAAAGAAGCGAATCGTTAAACCACTCGCCGCACAGCTTTGATATAATCGTGCTTTTTCCGATTCCCTGCGGTCCCGACAGAACAAGCATGGTGTCAAACTTGACTCCCGGCATCATTACGCGAGCCACCGCGCCGCATAGCGTCTTTCGGATTACAGCTCTGGTATATTTGTTATCCTCCGCTCCGAGATAGTCGATGAGCAATGTATCCACACGCTCCACGCCGTCCCATTCCGGCAGACTGCCGAGAAACTCACGGATCGGATGGAATGAGCGGTCATCGACCACCTTCGCCAACGCCACATCGTAGTTCACCCGCGTGAATTTGCCGTAGTGGTAGGTGAGATAGGTTAAAAGCTGCGCGTCGTCCGCGTCTCTCCAATACTTCGCCGGATGCTGCCACGGCACATCGCCCTTTATTTCAATACAATCGGACAGCTCGTTAAATACGATACCCTTCAAGTTCGGGTCATTCTGTAAGATGAGCGTTAGGTTTTGGATGCTGTTCTCTATATCGCCGCGCTTGTTTACGGTCAGCTTCTCACGCCATGATGCGTCATCATTGCCCGCATACACAGAAAACTCCGCCTCGGCTTCCGCCTGTTTATCCGTCAAAGTCTGTGTTTTTACCTTGCCGTCGTTCTGCGCAAAGTCCATCATCGCTTTGAACGACGGCGATTTATCGCTGTCGGTTTCGTCCTTGTCAAGGTATGCGAACTTATGTACTCGAACAAGGTCAAACGCATTGCACAGCTTTCCGCAAGCGGGATCGCTTGCATGATGCGAGTATGCGTACTTGTCGTCGTACACCACGACTCCTGCAATCGAGTCTGCCGGAATATAGTCGTATCGTCCGTTTAACGCGCTCGGCTCGTACACGTCCGATAAAAAGGCTTCAATCGCCTCCGGTATCGAGTACGCGCGGCAGAACGCGCCGACGATTCCGCTCTTTTCAAGCGGGTCCACCTGCTTCTTCAGCGTATGGGATATTATCTTTTTTCGGCGCGAAGATACCGGATACTCCGACGCGTCTCGCCAGTCTTTATATCGCGCGAGAGTAGCGTCCGCGTCGATTTCCGCGCCGTCGCGCCTTTTGAATATAAACTCGCCGTCCGACGATGTTGACGGCCAATACATACATCGATTCGTATCATAAGTGGTGTCGTCAAACTGCTCAATGCCTATGTCGGCGGCAATGCGTCTTGCAATCGCTGTGTACTCGTCCGGGGTTACGCTCCTTGACAATGGGATGATAAGACGCAGCCTCGGTTTTCCGGGAGTATGTTTATGCGTGGAGTATATGATACACTTAAAATCGAAAAACATCTCGATCTGCTCCCAAAAATCCTCGTCCGCATAATCCGCGTCAAGCGTGAGCAGGCAGCGGTTTATGACGCTGTCTTTTTTTCGCAGCCCGTTTCTAAGCTCGCCGCCGACAAATCCGCCCACATCCTTGATATTGTCTTGTCTGCCTTTCGGGAATTCACGGTATTCCCGGACGGTCTCGGGCGTTCGTATCGTCCGGGAGCATTTTTTTGCAAAATCATCCCATGAGATCTCTTTAATTTTCCACGCTCTCGACTTTCTGCTGTTTCCCACGGATATCTTCATCGCGCAGCCGCCTCCCTGCAGTTCTCGTCAAAAAATCTGATGGGAATATTCCATGTTCGGGCGGCGTCGAGTTCCGCCTTCATACCGCTTGAAATGCGGCTGCCGAACACCCACATCTCGTCGCAATGTTTAAGCCATTGCATGGCGAAATTCAGACCTTTTCTGCGTTCAGCCTCGTTATTATCGTCAAGAAACCGAGTGAAATATATGTGCGGGCAGAGCGGAATTTTATTCTGCCTCGCCGCAAAAGCTGCATACTTTTCGGCGGCGGCAGTGTTTTTCTCAACATCGCCGCGGTACGGCGACGCTATGTACACCCACGGCAGCGTCTCAGCCGCTTTTTCCGCTCTGCGTATATTGGAATACGCTTCACCGAACGTCGGATCGGGGTAATGCTCATTATTTCTGTACATTTTCATCATGCCTCCTCATATTTATTTTTGTTCTCATATCAATTCCTCAACTCCGTTTCCTCATAGCGGCACAGCTTATCAACAACCGCTCCGAACGGCTCGAAAGCGCTCTGTTCGTTTAATAATGTTTCTTCCTCGTACTCAAAAAATGCCTCCTTGTTAAGTATAGCCTTCCCGGATTTCGTTCGGGTCGTAAGCCGCTTACACGGCTTTGGTCCGCGCCGTACCATGTCCCGGAGTTCTGTAATACAATACGCTGCCATAAGGGACAACGACAGTATTAACAGCTCCCCGCCGAATGCGGGTTTATCGCGGGTATGTATCGTATATATTACGGCGGCGGTCTCCGCAGCCACGCCGATAACAGCCGCCGCTAAAAATATTCTTTTTTTCATAATCGTCAGTCCTTTCTGTAATACTCGCATTCATAACCGTCGGCGCTCAGAGGAAGTCCGACAGCCCAATCCGGATTTATCGACATCAATTCACACATCTCGTCAACCGACCCGATCCCGATCGGAACCTCGGCTATTATCTCATCATGAACATGGAATACAATATCGTATCCCGCATCCGATACATTCACAAGCGCGGCGGCAAGCAAATCTCTCGCAATTCCCTGCACAATGTTCTCTACCAGCTTGCCGGCGAAGGTCTCAAGACGCTCCCATTTCTTTGACGCGCCGATACCCATATATGTAATACCGGCGCTGCCAAAACGATTCGTTTCAATATGCGGTTTAACATACGATAACCGTCTGCCGCTCGGTAAGCGGATAAACAATATCCCATTCTCGTATATGAACACGAGGTTTCCGAGATTTACGGTCTTTTTTTCTGCAACCGCCTCCATAGCCGCCCTGCCGACCTCGCCCCACAGTCTTACGATATTCGGATTTGCCTGCCGCCATTGGCTGATAAGTCCCGTAAGCTCATCCTCCGGCACGCCCATTTCAACCGCGCCCATTGACTTCAATGCTCCGACCGATCCGCCGTAGCCGCAGTTGTGGACGAGTTTTCCCGATACGGTAAAACAATGACGTCGTCCGGCATTTCGTATGTCATAAACTCTAACCGCGCCTGAATTAACCTCCAATTTTTCCTTTTCTCCGATACCGCTGTTTCCGCGTCCCGAATGATTTCTTTTCTGCTTAATCCCGCCGACAGTTTCCGGATCACAACATTTCGCACATACGGCCGGTATTTTTGTGAAAAACAACTTAATACCGTACATCGCTTGTTGGAATTGTTTTCTCTGCGCGTCACGAATCGTATGTTCCCTTTTGCATAATTTCCGTTGTTGTCTATACGGTCTATCTCCAATTCCCGGCTTGGTAATCCGTACTTTTCTATCAGATACAATCCCGCTTCTGTTACGCTCGCAAAGTCGAATCTGATTCCTCTTGCGCCATAATTGTGAAATCCCTTGTCCTGCGGATTTTCGCACCGCTGCTTTGCCGCGGTCAATCTCCTGTCCAGCCACAGCGGGATCTGCCTCGGCCGCGAGCAGCTCTGACATCCCTTTGATTTTCCTATCCGCAGATTTGATAAACTCTGCCATTGAACAGAGCCGCATCCGACGCACTCGGTCAAGACATAACAGTGGTTCCATGTTTTGTTCCATCGCTTTTCCGGAGATATGATTTTCACCCAACCGAACCGCAGCCCGACCATATCCTGTTTGTATGAGATGTGCGCCGCAGGAGGCGGCGAATCCAAACCGTACCGGCTCCGATTTCCCTTCAATCCAAACGAGATGATCTCTTGTTGCTGTGAGTCCTTCATAAGTTATGACCTCCTTATAACCTCTAAAAACAACTCCATCGTGTGAAACCCACTCAGAGCCGTCCCATAATTTATGCGACAATGTTATATTCTCAATCGGAACCAATCCTTTATCGGTGAGTACCGGACTGCCTTCGGCAATACACGCCAATTCGGATATCTTACCCTTCTGCCGCAGATGACCGTTCACGCCGTGCTTCTCAACCGGAACATGAAACATCCGGCTTGCCGACGCGCAGTAAATATCGCCTCCATTCTTGAAAGTTTCAATTCTCCACCGTTCTCCGGCAAGCCACGAAAGTACGCGGGCCTCAATAGCGGAAAAGTCCGCAACGATAAATCTGCACCCGTCCTTCGGGATAAGCGCCGTCCGTATAAGCTCCGAAAGTACGGTCGGAACATTCCCGAACGTCATATCAAGCAGTTCAAAATCACCCGACTTTACAATATCTCTCGCAAGCGTTAAATCCGGCAGATGATTCTGCGGCAGATTTTGCAGCTGCAGAATCTGTCCGGACCATCGCCCGCTTCTGTTCGCGCCATAAAACCGGAGCATTCCCCGCACTCTGTTATCTCTGCAGACCGAACGCATGACCGCCTCGTATTTTTTTACCGAGGTCTTTGACAGCAGCAGCCGTAACCGCAGCACTTCCCGAACATCACCGTCCGTTTCCTCCGAAAGAGCCTTGACCGCCTTTTTCGATAATTCCTCGACCTCTACTCCGTTTTCCGCAAGCCACTGTTTCAGCTGAGCCACAGAGTTCGGATTTTCAAGTCCGGTCAACGCATATGCTTGCTCCGTTGCAACGGCGGTATGTGTTTTGCTCATCCTTACCGCTTGTTCTGAAAGCTGCAAATCTACCGATACTCCCCTGTCATTTATGTTCTGATCGAGAATATATAATCTGCGTTCGGACTCCGAAACAGGGTATTTCCTTAACTTCTCCGCGATCTGACGCTCAACGTCAACATCGCGCTTACAATATTCCTTAAATCTCTCCCACTTATCCGGCGCGTCCTGCGGCATATTCCGCGTTCTGCCGCCGTTTGCTTTGGTCGGCTTACACGGTACGCAGAAGTATTTGATTAAATCTTTGCCTTCTGTCAATTTCTGCCGTTCCAAGCCGAGCGCTGCCCCTACGTCGGCAAGCGACGCCGGGAGCGACAGCTCCGCCGCTTGAACTGCCGTACAATACCAAGACTGTGGATTGAGATATTTTCCCTTTGGCAACTCAAGATATTTTGATAAACAGCATCTTTCAAATTGGGCATTAAACGCCGTTTTTATAACGGTATCGGATTTTATTGCTTCTGTTATTTCAGGCGGCAGCTTTCCGCCGCTTACAAGATCGATGATATGTATTTCTCCGTCGTCAACGGAATATGCAAAGAGCAGTATCTCAAAGTTCGGCGAATCGGCATATTTGTAAACGCCGCATTTTATAAGGTCAACGTCGCTGTACGTTTCGATATCGACGCTGAGTTTTTTAATCATCCGCACCGCCTCCGTATTCCTCTTGTTCAATCAGCGGCAGATAAAGCAAACAGCGCTCAGCAATATATACCGCCGCTTCGTTTATCCAATTCTCCACGCCAAGCGGAGACATACATAATTCCGTCATGCTGCCTTTATATATTTCATTAAGCCGCTCTATAAATTTATCCGCGTCCACATATCGATTTATTTCTTTCATTCCGGTCATCCCTCCGAATCCGGTACCGAGCGGCGGAAAAGTCCGCCGCCGGGTCCTTATGCATAATCCTTTTTAACTCAAAAAATCATCCTCATCGTCCTCATAGACTGTGAAATCATCCTCCGCTCTGGTACGACCTCCGAGCGGCTCGCCGTCGGCAATTTTCTGTATATTGCCCAATCCGCAGCCTATTCCGCGATTCCCGTTCGTATTAAACGGATAAACAGAAATCGATACTCTTGCATAGCATCCGCTGTATATCTCGCTGCGGTCAAGCACCGGCTGTATATTCTTATCTACGATCTGAGGCTTATCCTTTGAAGTAGCGTTTATAAAGCAGCTGCCGGCATACGCCTCGTCGTCCGGACGCTCAATATCGCCGTCGCGCAGCGGGAGCTTCAGATTAGCCGGGATCTTGCCTCCGAATTTTGCCTTGCCGTCCTGTTTCGCCTGTTCTATTGCTTTTTGAATCTCCTTGATCGTAGTTGTATCCGATTTCGGTATAATAAGCGAAACGCTGTATTTCTCATCTCCGCCGTTTATTGAAACAGGATCCCAGACGTGTTCATACGATAATCTTACTTTACCTGTTACCAAATGCGCCATACTATTCTTCCTCCTTAAACTCGTCAAAAATATTAATTTCCTCGCGCTTGTCCGACTCCGGTACAAGCGTCAATTTACCTTTCGGTCTGATTATGTAACCGCCGAGCAGCTCGTTAAATTTCTTTTTGCCCATCAGCTTTTCCATATCGGTTATGCCTATAAGCGACTGCTTGTAAATCTTCGAAAGCCGGTATCCGTTCGCGCGGCAAATCTCCGCGATCTTTTTCTCATCACTGTATCTGCGTTTCGTGCCGCTTTCGACAACCTTAAATCCGCGCCATTTCCTCCCTTCGTTTATAGCCTTTGCCTGCGCGTAAGCAAATACGTCATCCGCCCACTTTGAAAGATCGGATGAGATTTTCAGTATCTCCGAAATTTCCTCATCGCTCAATTCAGCCGGCGGCGCAAACTCATACTTTGCTGTCTCAAGCATATACTCTGCGCGTTTTCGGCAAGCAGCTCTGAGCTTACAGAATCTGCAGTGACTTCCGGCTTTGAATTCGCCCTCGCCCTTCGCCGCAAGCTCCGCTATGGGCTTAAGCGTGTTTTCTGCCCAATCAAGCAGTTCCGGTACCGGGATTTCCCACTCGGATATGCTGTTTAGACGCGGCTGAACGATAGCCGTCTGCACCGTTTTCACGTCATAGAGATAATCGTATAAGTTCAGTGCGCCCAGTGCATATAACATCATCTGCGGATTATTTTCCGCCGATACAGCTACTCCCTGTCCATACTTGAAATCAATCACCTGAATAACATCGTCGGCAACTATAACAAGGTCGCCTGTTCCAAAACCTCCCTCTGCATAATTTGAAAAGTCAAGTCTCTGCTCTACAAGAACAATCGCATCCGGACACGATTTTCTGATCGTTTCAATCTTGTCCGAAACATAATACGCGTAAGTATCAGTGTGGCAGTCAATCTCCGCCGCGTCAAAATTCCCCGTCGACGGCGGAGTTAAATCCTTTTCACCCAAATACCACCGCACCTTATATTCCGCAACTTCATGCGCGGCGGAGCCTTCCTCGGCATATACGCTTGTTTCTTCGGGAATGTCCTTCTCAAGCATAGCCGAAGGAGGACATTCAAGCCACCGGTGCGCCGACGACGCTGACAATATTGCATGATTAACCGGCGGCATCGTTATCATCCTCCATCTGCTTTAAATCAGCATAAAATTTATCAAGATCCGACTCTGCAACCGCTGTGATGTTCTTTACGCCGTATTTGCCGATAAGCCGTTTGACCTCTTCGCGTTTTCCGTTTTGCGACAGCTTTACCGCAAGTTCGCGCAGCATTTCATGCGTTACTGACGTTTTCGTTTCCTTTGCAGGACTTGTTTCCTTCGTCGGAATCTGTTCCGCCTCCCGTTCCGGTATTTGATTATCGCCGTCCGCCATTGCGTTTGCCATCTCTTCCAGACTGTCTGCCAGAGAACGCATATCTTTCAGCACGTCAAGTAAAAGTTTGATTCTGCTCATTATGTAGCCGCTCCTTCCTCGATTTCCTTGATAGCCACTTCCTCGACCGTGTCACCGGGAACGATTACGGTCAGCTTCTGCTTATCGCCAAGCAGAAATCTGAGCAGCCGTTCCCGGACGCAAATCTGTCGGCAAGCGACTATTCCTCCATTCACAGGCTTCTTTGAAACGCTGATTTTCAAAGTGTGTTTCATTTTTTATCCGTCCTTTCCGGGGTAAAAATTTATCCCCCCTATATACGGACATTTTTTAGCCTGTTTATACACCCTTTTTTAAAAATTTTTTT
>JAFLUR010000061.1 GCA_022508725.1 Oscillospiraceae bacterium | reverse complement strand
GGCTCGGTATTTTTGAATGAAGGCTGCATTATCGCCAACAGACATATTCATATGACTCCCGAGGATGCCGCAAGATTGGGCATAAAGGATAATGATGAGGTCGATGTTGAGATAGAAACACAAAAGCCTACGCGTTATTACAATGTTCAGGTAAGGGTACGGTCGGATTTTGATACCGAAATGCATATAGATACCGATGATGCAAACGCATCGGGTATCAAAAACGGTGACAAAATCAGAATTATTGGAAAATAAGGTTGATAATTATGATTATGGGAACGGTATACGGCAGCGTTATATCAACAAGCAAGCATGAAGCGCTTGTGGGATATAAATTTATGCTGGTACAACATATTGAGAACGGTGAACCGGTAGACAAATTCCTTGTTGCGGTCGATTGTGTCGGCGCGGGCATAGGAGAGAAGGTTCTTGTTACAACGGGAAGCGGCGCAAGACTTGCTCTTGATAATCATAACTCGCCTGTGGATGCGGCGATCGTCGGTATTATAGACGAAAAACAGGGGTAACAGCGAAAGGAAGGATTCACAGATGAATTTGACAGAGCTTCAGCAGATTGTATATGAGGCAGGTATTGTCGGTGCCGGAGGCGCGGGCTTTCCGACTCACAAAAAGCTTGCCGCCGGCGTTAAGCAGATCGTGGTCAATGCGGCGGAATGTGAACCGCTTATGATGGTTGATCATCACATTTTGGAACACCATCTCGAAGAACTTACGGATACTTTGCAGCTGCTCGTTGATACATTGGGTGCGGATGAGGCTGTTATAGGCATAAAAGGCAAAAATATGCACCTTTTGGATGAGAAAATTGTAAAGAAATTAACCGGTAAGGTTAAAATAAAGGAAATTCCGGATATCTATCCGGCAGGCGATGAGGTTGTTCTTACTTACGAAACAACAGGCAAGATAATTCCCGAGGGCAGTATTCCGATTATGGTCGGGGTAATGGTTATAAACGTCGAAACGGTACATAATATTTACAAAGCCGTGAATAAAAAACAGCCGGTTGTCGATAAGTATATCACGATCGGCGGCGATACAAAGGAGGACATAACCGTAAAAGCTCCCGTCGGAATGAAAATTTCCGAAGTCCTCGCAAAATGCGGATATACCGATCTGAAAAACAAGGCGGTCATAAACGGCGGTCCGATGATGGGTAAGCTCGTGGATTTGGAGAATGACGTTGTTACAAAGACAACAAAAGGACTTCTTATTTTCCCCGAAACACATAAGGTCGTTCAGATGAAGCGTGCAAGCGTGGGCGTAACGCTAAGACGCGCAAGCGCGGCGTGCTGTCAGTGCAGTATGTGCAGCGATGTATGCCCGAGAAATCTGCTCGGTTACGATATAAAGGTACATAAAACGGTCAGAGCGGCGTCAAGCGGCGCGGTGAAGGATACCGAAAGCTTTTTGCAGTCCGCTTTATGCTGCGGCTGCGGCGTCTGCACCGTTATGGGATGTCAGCAGGGACTTAATCCGCAGGCTATTTCCATGGGCGTAAAGGGCGAGCTGGCAAAGAACAGAATTCGCCGCCCGAACAACAAGGCGCCGGAAGCGGTAAGACCCGAAAGAGCGTCAAGACTCGTATCCTCCGCACGTCTTATAGACAGACTCGGAATAAGAAAATATGTCAAGCCGCACGTTGAAAGAAGAAATGTTGTTTTTGAGCCGGAAAAGGTTTATATTCCTTTCTCGCAGCATGTGGGAGCACCGGCAAAGCCGACCGTTAATGTCGGAGATAAGGTAAAAACAGGTAAGATAGTTGCGCAGACTCCGGCGGACGCGCTCGGTACGACAATGCACGCAAGTGTAAACGGTGTTGTGTCGGCGGTTACCGAGAGATTTGTGGTTATTGACAGAGTGTAATGGAGGGTTTTAGGCTATGAACTCCATAGGATTGGTGGAAGTACAGAATGTAAGCAAAGGCATCAGGGTCACGGATGAAATGCTTAAAAGCGCCGGAATAGAGCTGTTACAGTCAGGTTCGGTATGTCCGGGTAAATATGTGACTATCGTGGGCGGAGATCTGTCCGCCATACAGGCGTCTGTTGACCGCGCGGAAAGGGAAGCGGACGGCGCGCTGATCGACAGCTTTGTTATCGGTAATCTCGGCGATAATGTTTATGAGGCGATCGCCGGAGTGGTCGATGTAAAGGAAAAGAAAGCGCTGGGCATTATCGAAACATTTACGGCGTCATCCATAATCGAGGCGGCAGACGCGGCTGTTAAGGCGGCAATGATTTCGCTTATCGAGGTAAGAGTGGCGAGAGGCATGGGCGGTAAATGCTTTGCCACAATGACGGGAGAGGTCGCTGATGTAAACGCAGCCGTTGAGGCGGGCGCAAGAATTGCGGCACGGTCCGGTGTTCTTATCAATACGGAAGTTATCGCAAATCCGCATCCGGAATTATGGGATTCGGTAATGTAACGATATAAGGAAACACTGAATAAATCAAATATCAAAAAATGATCCGGCACCGACGGTCTCGGGATACCGAACAGGCTCTGAATTATTTTTTTGATTTTCCGGTGTTTCCGTAATATTTTCAGCCGGAACGAAATATGTTCCGGCTTTATTATTTATACAAAAGTAGGTGGTTCAATGCTTGCGGTGGAAAGAAGAAATCAAATAGAGCAGATAATACAGCAGAATAAGAGCGTATTGGTCCTCGATCTGGCAAAAAAATTCGATGTTACGACCGAAACGATACGCACGGATCTGGAAAAGCTTGAAAAACAGGGAATACTCGTTCGCTCATACGGCGGAGCGACGCTTGTGGAGGATGCGGAACCGGAGATGACGGTGAGAGAAAGAGAAACCGTAAATTATGAGGGCAAGCATCGCATAGGGATGTGCGCGGCAAAGCTCATAAGGGACGGTGAAACAATATTTCTTGACGCGAGCACATCAAGTCTGCACGTTGCGATGAATATAAAGGAGAAAAAAGGAATTACGGTCATAACGAATGCGGCAAAGGTCGCGGAGGAGCTTTCGCAGTGCGATAATATAAGGGTAATAAGCACGGGAGGACTCCTTATGACGAAAAATATGTCATATGTCGGACGGGTGGCGGAGGATAACATAAGACGCAATTATTATGCCAACAAATGCTTTTTTTCATGCAGAGGGGTCATGCTGCACAGGGGAGTGATGGAATCCGGCGAGGAAGAGGCAGGAATAAAAAAGGCTATGCTGGACTGCTCGGAATCGGCGCTGCTTTTGTGCGATAAAAAAAAGATAGGAAGGCTCGGCGTTCATATTCTCGGCGGCTTTGACAGGATAGATAAATTTATAACCGATATGAACCTCGATGAGGAATGGCAGCACAGACTCGCGGAAAATGACGTTAAGGTGATAATGGCGGAATAGCGATATTTTTGTATGACGGGAAAGGACAATATAAACAAATAAATAACAGGCGGCATATGAAAAATTTGTTGAATATTTTTTGTGCAAAGAAATAAAAATATCTATAAAATACTTGACATTTTCGATAAACTTTTGATATAATAATAGTTGCTTGTAGAAAAACAAGTAAATATTTTATTGGAGTGGATAATTATACTATGATTTCAGACAGTGATGGGACAAAACTGCAAGTAGGTTATAAACAGACAATGCGGGCGCTTAATGAAAGTAAAGCGTTAAGGGTCTTTCTTGCAATGGATTCAGATGATAAGATAATCCGTTCCGTTAGAGAACAGTGCGGTCTTAAAAACGTCGAAACCGAGGAAGTCGATACCATGCGTGAGCTTGGGGAAAAATGCGGCATCGAGGTCAAGGCGTCGTGCGCCGTACTTATCAAATAGGTTATACCGCGCAGCGGCGCGTTATAATATTGTTATTTTATAAAAAAAGGAGGTGTAACACGGTATGCCCACATTTAATCAGTTGGTTAGAAAAGGCAGACAGACTGTTGAGAAAAAGTCAACGGCTCCGGCTCTTCAAAAAGGCTTGAACTCACTCAGAAAGCGTACAACAAATCAAAGCTCACCGCAAAAGAGAGGCGTATGTACGGCGGTAAGAACAGCTACTCCGAAAAAGCCTAACTCCGCGCTTCGTAAGATCGCCAGAGTAAGACTTACAAACGGTATAGAGGTTACGGCATACATTCCGGGTATCGGACATAATCTTCAGGAACACAGTGTTGTTCTTATAAGAGGCGGCAGAGTTAAGGACCTTCCGGGTACAAGATACCATATCATCAGAGGTACTCTCGATGCTCAGGGAGTTGCCAAGAGAATGCAGTCGAGATCCAAGTACGGCGCGAAAAAGCCCAAGCCGGAAAAGAAATGATCTGATTTAAGAATAGTGCGGCTTATCGGGTTATATCCAAATAATAAATTCGTGCCTGCACTGACAGTATTAAAAACTGAGTACCTGCGGTTTGTTTGACCGCTAATAAGGAGGGAAGAAAAGTGCCGAGAAAAGGTTTTATAGCAAAAAGAGAAGTTCTGGCAGATCCTATCTACAACAGTGTTGTTGTTACCAAGCTTATAAACAATATCATGCTTGACGGAAAAAAGGGTGTTGCGCAGAGAATAGTTTATGATGCGTTTGACATCATTGCCGAAAAGACAGGCAAGGATGCTTTGGAGGTGTTCCAAGAGGCCCTCGAAAATATCATGCCCGTGCTGGAGGTAAAGGCTCGCCGTGTCGGCGGTGCCACTTATCAGGTTCCCATGGAGGTTCGTCCGGAAAGACGTCAGACATTGGGTCTCAGATGGCTTACACGCTATTCAAGAGAAAGAAACGAAAAAACAATGAAAGAACGTCTCGCAAACGAGCTTTTGGACGCGCTTAACGGAACGGGCGGATCTGTTAAGAAAAGAGAAGATACACACAAGATGGCGGAGGCAAACAAAGCGTTTGCACACTACCGCTGGTAATTATATTTTTTATAATTATGCCGGAAAGGAGGATTTTTGTATATGGGTAGACCATTTACACTTGAAAATACAAGAAATATCGGTATCATGGCTCATATAGATGCCGGTAAAACAACAACTACCGAAAGAATATTGTTCTACACGGGCCGAGTTCATAAGATCGGTGAGACCCATGAGGGCGCCGCTACAATGGACTGGATGGCTCAAGAGCAGGAGCGCGGTATTACCATCACATCCGCCGCGACAACCTGTCAGTGTAAGGGCAAGAGAATTAATATTATAGATACACCGGGACACGTTGACTTTACCGTTGAAGTTCAGAGATCGCTTCGCGTATTGGACGGAAGCGTAACGGTTATGTGCGCAAAGGGCGGTGTTGAGCCTCAGTCTGAAACTGTTTGGCGTCAGGCAAATGATTATAACGTACCGCGTATGGTATATGTTAATAAAATGGACATCATGGGCGCTGACTTCTTCAGAGTTGTCGGCATGATTAAGGAAAGACTTCATGCCAACGGTGTTCCCATTCAGCTCCCGATAGGCGCGGAGGATACATTTAAAGGCATAATAGACCTTATGACAATGAAGGCAGAGGTTTATTATGACGACCTCGGCAAGGATGTCCGTGAAGAGGAAATTCCCGGCGATATGCTTGCTCAGGCGGAAGAATACAGAGCAAAGATGGTCGAGGCGATCGCGGAATGTGATGAGGAGCTTATGATGAAGTATCTCGACGGAGAGGATATTTCGGTTGAGGAATTGAAAAAGGTTCTCAGAAAGGCCACTATCGACAATGAGATCGTGCCTGTACTCTGCGGTACATCATATCGTAACAAGGGTGTTCAGATGCTTTTGGACGCTATTATAGATTATATGCCGGCTCCGACGGATATTCCCAACATCAAGGGTGTTAATCCCGATACCGACGAAGAGGACGAAAGACCTTCATCGGATGAGGCTCCGTTTGCTGCGCTTGCATTTAAAATTGCAACGGACCCGTTTGTGGGTAAGCTTTGCTTCTTCAGAGTTTATTCGGGTACCATCTCGGCGGGAAGCTATGTTCTCAATGCCTGCAAGGGCGATAAGGAACGTCTCGGACGTATCCTTGAGATGCACGCCAATGAAAGAAAAGACCTTGAAACGGTATATTCCGGCGATATTGCCGCTGCCGTGGGTCTTAAAAACACAACAACGGGCGATACGCTTTGCGATGAAAAGCATCCGATCATACTTGAGTCGATGGAATTTCCCGAACCTGTTATTCGTGTTGCCATCGAGCCCAAAACCAAAGCGGGTCAGGAAAAAATGAGTATCGCTCTCTCAAAGCTTGCGGAGGAGGACCCCACATTCAAGACTTATACGGATGAGGAAACAGGTCAGACCATTATAGCGGGTATGGGTGAGCTTCATCTTGAAATTATCGTTGACAGACTTCTTCGTGAATTTAAGGTTGAGGCTAATGTCGGAACTCCTCAGGTTTCATACCGTGAGGCAATAAGAAAATCTGTTGATATCGAGCATAAATATGCGCGTCAGTCCGGCGGTAAAGGTCAGTACGGTCATGTATTGCTTAAGCTTGAACCGTTGGAAGAGGGCAAGGGCTATGAGTTCGTAAATGCCGTTGTCGGCGGTGCTATCCCCAAGGAATACATTCCGGCGGTTGATGCGGGTATTCAGGGCGCTATGCAGTCCGGTGTGCTTGCGGGATATAATGTTGTTGACGTTAAAGCCACATTGTATGACGGCTCATATCATGAAGTCGATTCATCCGAAATGGCATTCAAAATCGCCGCATCCATGGCATTTAAAGAGGGCATGAAGAAAGCCGATCCTGTAATAAAAGAGCCTATAATGCTTGTTAACGTTACCGTTCCCGAGGAATACATGGGTGATGTTATGGGCGACCTTAACTCACGCCGCGGCTTGATACAGGGTATGGAGGCAAGAACGGGCGCTCAGCAGATAACTGCAATGGTTCCGCTTTCGGAAATGTTCGGTTATGCGACGGAGCTGCGCTCAAGAACACAGGGACGCGGTCAGTACGCTATGGAACCGTCACATTACAGTGAGGTGCCCAAGAGCATTCAGGAAAAGATCATGAGCGACAGAAGCAAGAAAGATTAAAAAATTTAAGCATATATTGGTATTGTTCGGATATGAAATTTCAAAAAGTATATTTGAAATTTCATTCCGATTATAAATACGGAGTATAATTTATTTAATTTAGGAGGAAATGAATAATGGCAAAGGAAAAATTCGAGCGTACTAAACCGCATGTAAACATTGGTACTATCGGTCACGTTGACCATGGTAAGACATCTCTTACCGCTGCTATCACAAAGGTATTGGCTATGCAGGGTAAGGCTCAGTACGAAGCTTATGATATGATCGATAAGGCTCCGGAAGAAAGAGAAAGAGGTATCACAATTTCAACAGCTCACGTTGAGTATGAAACAGAAAAGCGTCACTATGCACACGTTGACTGTCCGGGACACGCTGACTATGTAAAGAACATGATCACAGGTGCGGCTCAGATGGACGGCGCTATTCTTGTTGTATCGGCTGCCGACGGTCCGATGCCTCAGACAAGAGAGCACATCCTTCTCTCTCGTCAGGTTGGTGTTCCTTATATCGTAGTATTTATGAATAAGAGAGACCAGGTTGATGATGATGAGCTTCTCGAATTGGTTGAAATGGAAATCAGAGAGCTTTTGAATGAGTATGAATTCCCGGGTGATGATACACCTATCGTTTCGGGTTCGGCTCTTCAGGTTCTTGAGTCAAGCTCAACAGATCCGGATGCTCCTGAGTTTAAGTGCATTCATGAGTTGATGGATGCGGTTGACAGCTACATCCCCACACCGGAAAGAAAGGCTGATTTGCCGTTCTTGATGCCTATCGAGGATATATTCTCAATCACAGGTCGTGGTACTGTTGCTACGGGTAGAGTTGAGAGAGGTCAGCTTAAGGTTTCGGAGGAAGTTGAAATCGTTGGTTTGACAGACGAGAGAAGAAAAGTTGTTGTAACAGGTATCGAAATGTTCAGAAAGCTTCTTGATTATGCTGAAGCGGGTGACAACATCGGTGCGCTTCTCCGCGGTGTTCAGAGAAACGAAATTGAAAGAGGTCAGGTATTGGCTGCTCCGGGTACAATCAATCCGCATACAAAGTTTGTAGGTGAGGTTTATGTATTGACAAAGGATGAGGGTGGTCGTCATACACCTTTCTTCAATAACTACAGACCGCAGTTCTATTTCAGAACAACAGACGTTACGGGTGTTATCTCGCTGCCGGAAGGCGTTGAGATGTGTATGCCGGGCGATAACGTAAAGATGTCGGTTGAGCTTATCACACCTATCGCTATTGAAAAAGGTCTCCGTTTCGCTATCCGTGAAGGCGGAAGAACAGTTGGTTCGGGCGTTGTTTCCGAAATCAATGAGTAATTTTTGAAATATTAAAAGGATTTGGGTAATCCTTTTGAATAAAAGCTTTCGGAAGTCGGCTGTGCCTATCTTCCGGAAGCTTTTTTGTGATTTAAAAACCGGTTTTTTAAATCGGCGTTTCCTAAAAAATTTCGCATGCGGTAGTTTCCGCAAAAAAATCCGCTCCGTTTTTTTGACGGGCGGATTTTTGCGTTTTTTAATATGGAGTTTCGCAGACTCTTGATTTTCGATATTTCCTAAACGGGTCGGTTTATTGATTATTTGTTTTTGTAAGCTCAACAAATGATGTTGCCAAACCCGCCAAGCCTTGTATTTGTGACGGAATAATAATTTTCGTTGATTTTCCGTCCGCAAGCTTTTCAAGGCTTTCAAGCGACTTTATGGCGATCACGGCATCGGACGGATTTGATTCGTTTATTCTCTTGATACCCTCGGCGATAGCCGTTTGTACCTCAAGAATAGCCTTTGCCTCACCCTCGGCTTCATGTATCTGAGCCATTTTCTTTGCCTCGGCGCGAAGAATGGTAGACTCCTTTTCACCCTCCGCAACAAGAATGGCCGCGGTTTTTTCACCCTCTGCGCGCAGAATGGCTTCACGTCTTTCACGCTCGGCCTTCATCTGCTTTTCCATGGCATCCTGTATCTCTCGCGGAGGAATAATATTTTTAAGCTCGACACGGTTGATTTTAATGCCCCATGGGTCGGTCGCCTCGTCAAGAATGGCGCGCATTTTTGTATTTATGGTATCTCTTGAAGTAAGCGTTTGGTCAAGTTCAAGCTCGCCGAGGATATTTCTCAGCGTTGTGGCGGTGAGCGTTTCAATAGCCATCATGGGACGATCGACGCCGTAGGTATAAAGCTTGGGATCGGTCACCTGATAATAGAGAACCGTGTCGATCTGCATGGTTACGTTATCCTTTGTGATGACCGGCTGAGGCGGAAAATCGGCAACCTGTTCTTTAAGACTGATTTTTTTGACTATACGGTCGATAAACGGGATCTTAAAATGAAGTCCCACTTTCCATGTTGTGAGATACGCCCCCAAACGTTCTATAATTACGGCGTGTGCCTGCGGTACGACCCTGATATTGGCGGGGATACCTATAATGATGATCAAAAGAATAAAAATAACGATTATTTGCATAAAGTCTTGCATAATGCCAACTCCTTTTCGGTTTTTAAAATTCATTTAAGATATATTTCAGCATCTTTTCACGATCAGTTTTGTGCCTTCGATTTTTTCCACGCACACATCGCAGCCCTCGTTTATGATCGATTCGTCGTCGCTCCGTGCGTTCCATATAACATCGTTTATTTTGATTTGTCCGGTCCGGCTTCTGTTATCGATCGTTTGAAAAACTTGAAATGTTTTTCCTATAAGCGAATCGCTGTTTGTTGAGATTATCTTATTATTAAGTATCTTTTTTGCAAGCGGACGCGTAAGCAGCAGACATATAACCGATACTATGGCAAAAACGCCTGCCTGAACATAAAATCCCGCGCCCGTGACTGCGGCGATAAATGCGGCGACACCGCCGATCGCAAACCATATCGATATAAGCTGGCAGGTTGCAGCCTCGACTATTGACAGCGCAATGACGGCGAACAGCCATACAAATACATACAACATTGTAATTACCTCCCTTAATTGTAATTTTGTTTCAGAGCCTGTTTAGTATTCCTTCGATTGCCGGACTTTTGATCGGGTTTTTCTGACGGTAAAGCACAAAATTCGATACTTTGTGTATTTCAAGAATTTTTTGCAAAGCCGGCGG
>JAFLUR010000060.1 GCA_022508725.1 Oscillospiraceae bacterium | reverse complement strand
TTATTATTAAATATTTATTTTTTTTGTTGACACAAATAGAAAAATATGTTATTATTCTAATAAATACTATTAAATATATAAAAATTCAAAAAAATAAAAAATTTAAAAAAATGAGGGGATGTACATGATTTATCAAAGTTTTAAAGAACATCGCTTTTGCGAGGAAATAGGAGAATATGTTACATACGGCATAAAAACAGAAGATGAGGCTTATACAATAAGCGATATAAGCAGCAATGACGAGGTTATAGACAATATAACCGGGTGTATGAACAAAAATGATGTCAGCGTGCTGCATATGAACGATGTAATAGAAGATATGATTATATCATACTCTCTGTAATTGCGGAAAATCCGTATAAACAGCTCTGCTCTTAAAAATCAACAGAATAACCGGAAAATCGGTCAGGGAGTGCGGACATATTCCCCGACCGATTTTTGCAAGGGTAGAAATACGGCTTGACCTGTTTCTACCCTTAACTATACCATAGAATAACCTACCGGACATATCAGGCACGTCAAAAGGGCGTTCACCGGAGCTGCTTTGCCGCGCAGACCCTTGACCTGCTCCGGCGGTTTATGCTGCCGCATTACGGCAATCTATCAACAAAAAACATCTCAAGCTGCGCGTGAATCTTCTCCCAATCCCGGCGTCCGCCTGTCCGCTTTTTTGTTATATCCATGTTCAAAAGTCCCGCAAACCGTAGCTTCGGACGATATTTTATCCATACCGAATTTTTCGAATAACATCAGGTTCCTTTGATTCCCGTATTCCGCTATCCCGGCTATTGTATCGATACCGCATAAAACATCACATATAACCGGAATTAAAATATCCGTTAATTTATTCTTTATGACACTTATTGTCAGCTGTTTGATTGAAATTTTGTATTATTGTTCCGCCAACCGGCTCTTGAATTTTCCGATTGCCCAAACCGGTGTATTCCGCGTCATTGACAATTCAAATATTTATTGCCAATAATACCGGCATTTCATTGACTAACCCAAAAAAATGTGCTATAATTATGATGATGTGAGCAAAAATAGGCACGGGTATGCCGATACAGTCAAATATCACTTTATCGGCGGAGACGTTGTTAGGTGAGCAAGAATTGAATATAAGGAAGCCCGTTCCGATTGTTCCGTAAAACGGTTACCGGAAAAAGAACATACAAGGAAGCAATAAAAGGTAACAATACAGCATAAAAAACTCTGAAAGGAAATGATAATTTATGAAAAAAAGAGATGACATACACAAGGTTCTGATAATAGGTTCGGGACCTATTATCATCGGACAGGCGTGCGAGTTTGACTATTCCGGCACACAGGCATGCAAAGCGCTTAAAAAGCTTGGCTATGAAATAGTTCTCGTAAACTCGAATCCCGCTACGATCATGACCGATCCCGAAACGGCGGACGTTACTTACATCGAGCCGTTAAATGTGGAAAGACTTACTCAGATCATCGAGAAAGAGCGCCCGGACGGTCTGCTGCCCAATCTCGGCGGACAATCGGGTCTTAACCTTTGCTCGGAGCTTGCAAATCTGGGCGTGCTTGATAAATACGGTGTAAAGGTGATAGGCGTTCAGGTTGATGCCATCGACCGCGGTGAGGACAGAATCGCTTTCAAGGAAACAATGACCGGTCTCGGAATTGAAATGGCGCGAAGCGAAGTTGCCTATTCGGTTGACGAAGCGCTTGAAATTGCGGACAAGCTCGGCTATCCGGTAGTTCTGCGCCCGGCATATACAATGGGCGGTGCAGGCGGCGGTCTTGTTTACAATACGGAAGAACTTAAAATTGTCTGTGAAAGAGGTTTGCAGGCGAGTCTTGTGGGACAGGTTCTTGTCGAGGAGTCGGTTTTGGGCTGGGAGGAGCTTGAGCTTGAGGTTGTAAGGGATTCCATGAATAACATGATCACGGTCTGCTTTATAGAGAATATTGATCCGCTCGGCGTTCACACAGGCGATTCGTTCTGTTCGGCTCCGATGCTTACCATACCCGAGGATGTACAGAAGGAATTACAAAGGCAGGCATATAAAATAGTTGAGGCTATAGAGGTAATAGGCGGTACAAACGTGCAGTTCGCACGAAATCCCGCGGACGGACGTATTATCGTGATTGAGATAAATCCGCGCACATCACGTTCATCGGCGCTTGCGTCAAAGGCTACCGGTTTTCCGATCGCACTTGTTTCGGCAATGCTGGCGGCGGGACTTGATCTGCCCGATATCGAATGCGGCAAGTACGGCACACTCGACAAGTATTATCCCGACGGTGATTATGTGGTTATCAAGTTTGCGCGCTGGGCGTTTGAAAAATTCAAAGGTTCACAGGACAAGCTCGGTACACAGATGCGCGCCGTCGGTGAGGTAATGAGCATAGGCAAAACTTATAAGGAAGCATTCCAAAAAGCGATCCGCAGCCTTGAAATAGGCCGCTACGGCTTGGGCGGGGCAAAGGATTTCGCGGAAAAGACAAAGGATGAGCTTCTTAAAATGCTTGTAACTCCGTCAAGCGAAAGACAGTTTATAATGTATGAAGCGCTCAGAAAGGGAGCTACAGCCGAGGAATTGTGGGAGCTTACAAAAATCAAGCATTATTTCATTGAGCAGATGAAGGAGCTTGTTGATGAAGAAGAAGCGTTAAAGGCATATAAAGGAAGCGTTCCGCCGGCTGCTGTGCTTGAAAAGGCAAAGAAGGACGGATTTGCAGACAGATATATAAGCGGTCTGCTTGGTGTAAGCGAGGAAGAAATCAGAAACGCGCGTCTTGCCGCCGGTATTACCGAGGCATGGGAAGGTGTTCATGTAAGCGGTACAGAGGATGCGGCGTACTATTACTCCTCCTACAACATGAAGGACAAGAGCAAGGCTTCGGATAAGCCGAAAATCATGATTTTGGGCGGCGGTCCGAACAGAATAGGACAGGGTATAGAGTTTGATTACTGTTGCGTTCATGCGGCAAAAGCTTTAAAACAGCTCGGATTTGAAACGATTATTGTAAACTGTAATCCCGAAACGGTTTCGACGGATTATGATACATCGGATAAACTGTATTTTGAGCCGCTTACGCTTGAAGATGTTTTAAGCATACATGAAAAGGAAAAACCTATCGGTGTAATCGCGCAGTTCGGAGGTCAGACGCCTCTTAATCTTGCGGCGGAATTAAAGAAAAACGGCGTGAATATATTGGGAACCACGCCGGAAACGATAGATTTGGCGGAGGACAGGGATCTGTTCCGCGCAATGATGGATAAGCTTGATATTCCGATGCCGGAATCGGGTATGGCGGTAAACGTTGAAGAAGCGCTTGCAATTGCCGAAAAAATCGGTTATCCGGTAATGGTTCGTCCGTCATATGTTTTGGGCGGACGCGGAATGGAGGTAGTACATGACGCCGAGAGTCTGACGGTATATATGAACGCGGCTGTGGGAGTCACACCGGACAGACCAATACTTATCGACCGCTTCTTAAATCATGCGACAGAATGTGAGGCGGACGCTATTTCGGACGGCGAGAACGTATTCGTTCCTGCTGTAATGGAACATATAGAACTTGCCGGAATACATTCCGGCGACTCGGCGTGTATATTGCCGTCAATGAATATTCCGGCCGAAAATGTTGAGACTATCAAGGAATATACAAGACGCATAGCAAAGGAAATGAATGTGCGCGGTCTTATGAATATGCAGTATGCAATAGAGGACGGCAAGGTTTATGTGCTTGAAGCAAATCCGCGCGCGTCAAGAACCGTGCCGCTTGTGTCAAAGGTTTGCGATATCAGAATGGTGCCGCTTGCAACGGATATTATAACATCACCGATTACCGGCAGACCTTCGCCGATAGTCGATATGAAGGATCGGAACATTCCGCATTACGGCGTAAAAGAAGCCGTATTCCCGTTCAATATGTTCCAAGAGGTTGACCCGATTTTGGGACCCGAAATGCGTTCAACGGGCGAGGTACTCGGTATGGCAGCCGATTTCGGCGAGGCGTTCGGAAAGGCACAGGAGGCGACACAGACGCGTCTGCCGTTGTCCGGGAAAGTACTGCTCAGCGTAAATGACCGCGATAAGGCGGAGCTGTCAGAGGTAGCGAAAGGCTTCCATGAATGCGGTTTTGAAATAGTGGCAACCAAAGGCAGCTGCGACTATATCAACTCAAAAGGTATCCCGGCGACCGCAGTGGCGAGACTCGGCGAGGGCAGACCGAACGTGCTTGATATAATCACAAACGGTGAGGTATCCATGGTCATCAACACCCCGACGGATAAAAAGGGTACGGATGATGACAGCTATATCAGAAAGGGCGTTATAAAAGGAAGGATCCCATATATGACAACCATGGCGGCTGCCAAGGCGGCGATTGCCGGAATAAAGGCAATGCAGCACGGTGATTCCGGCGTTAAACCGTTACAGGAATTCCACAGTGAAATAAAATAAGGATCGAAAATATAAAAAAGCCCCGAAAATCCGCTGTTCGGACGGTTTCCGGGGCTTTTTTGCGCCGGTCTTTCCTTTATTGTACGGAATTATTATCTGTTCAAATTGCCGAAAATCATTACAATTAAGAGAATTTATTTATGCGAAAATAACAATTGATATTTATATTATGTCGATATATAATTGTAAATAGGCGTTCTTAATCACGCTTAAAAATCAAAAAATTTAAAGAGCGGGGGAAGTAAAATTGGGAAAAAAATTAATGATACTTATTATTACGGGAGCGATTGCACTTTCGGTATCTTCATGCGGTTTGGGTCAGGCTGAGAAGGGTGTGAAGGATGCTTTGAACAGTTTGCAAACGAGCGACAGTAAGGAGGTTCGCAGCATTAAAAACAGCTATTTGTCCGCATATTCGACCGATGTTACGTTAGGAGACGCTTTTGAAAACTTTTTTATGCTTCCTATGTGGCAATATTTTGAAGCCGATACGGGTGAAAAGGTTGTTGAGTTCAACGGACAATGTATATATAATGATAAGACGGTTGAGGCTACAATTCAATTCATACTGAATGATGACGGTACTTTTCAAGTGCATACGCTTGCCTTTAATGACATAGAACAAAATTTGCTTATGCTGAATACGCTTATGGAAAAGATATTTGAGGACAGTAACAGTGAAACGGAAGATGATGAAGGTTGGGTAGAAGAGTTATATGAGGATTACATGGATAAGAATTCCGACGATTCCGATGATGTCGGCGGCGCATACAAGGCGTTGACGGATGAAGAAGTGCAGGAAGTTTACGGTTTCAGTAAACCGGACTTGGCACGAATAACTCACAACTCATACCTGAGTGAATATTCCGATGAATATACCATCGGAGACGTTCTGCGTAATTTATCCTCGGATGATAATTGGGAATGGGAATGTATGACTGTATATGAACATCGTTATGAGGTTGAATTCAGAGGAAATTGCTATTATAACGGTAAGCCGGTAAAAACGGTAATACGTTTTGGCTCGTATCCCGGCAGCCTTGATTTGATGGTATATTCCATGACAATAAACGGAGAGTCTCAAAGCTATGAAACCATCAATGACTTTTTCAGCTATGCATACGACTTCTATGAGCGGAAAAATTAAGGCAATCGCAAACAAAATACCTGTACAATTGACAAGAAAATAAACCGATTTAAAAGATAAAAACTCTTGAAATTGAAAAACCGCCTCCCAACCGTCAGTTTTGGGTCTGACTTTTGGGCGGCGGTTTGATTTCAAGAGTTTTGTTTGTGCAACTTTTGTCACAGCTCCGATTTTTTACAAAGGAATATTATATTAAGAATTTTATATGCTGAAATTCTCAATAATAATATCATGAAATACAATCAAGCATAAACATCGATGTTACTTCCGATTTCTCCGGCAGGAGCAAGCGGCCGAACATCCGGAAGACTTTCAAGAAGCTTTGTGCTTACCATTTCCTCAAAGTCCATGGTCTTCTTCAGTATGCCCACAGATACCTTATTTTGGAACATAGCATCAGCTGTTGCATTGTTTACCATAATATCCACCGTTCGTGAAACTCCCATGATAATCACCTCCCACATAATAAAAAATTATACCGTTTACAGTTATTATATACCAAATAAAAAAAATTTTCAAGTATTTATTTAAAATTTTTTTATTTAAAATTTTTCCCTGAAAAGAAAAATGATATAATTTAAAAAAATCGCATAATACTGCGAATATTTGGGATATTTAAATTGATATTTAATGAAAATACGCTCACGAAATCAGTGCTTTTTCAATAGTCGAATAAAGTCGGATGGTGTAAAATTATGAAAAATGCCCAAACAGGACAGGAATATTTCTTTATTTATTAGCATATAATAACAAAAGAGGGAGGTGAAAATAGGTAATAATAACAATAAATAGTTAGTATATTCCACAATATAGAAGTCAAAATTCAATTATATGTAATTTTCTTACAGAAAATAGCTTGACAAAAAGAAATATTTGTGGTACAATTCCATTAATCGTTGGAAACCGTTGATCTTTTCAAAAGGAAGATGGAAGCAAATAGGAGGTATTTCAGTGAGAGCTTTAAAAAGTTTAAAGAATTTATGGATGCAGAGAAGAAACAGATGTGCGGCAGGAATAGTTCTTGCAATGGTCAGTCTTGTTACTATCGGAGCGGTTAATGACGCGGCTGTAAAGGAAATTCCGATAAACGAAGTAAATGTATATGCAGGAACTGAAGAATCGACAGTTTTGACAACAAGAAAGAAAACTGTCGGAGAATTGCTTGATGAATACGGTATAGTAGTCAATTCATATGATAATTTGAATTATATGCCGTCCGACGCTCTTGAGGAGGTTGACTCGCTTACACTGCGCAGAGGTATTGTTTTCAATATAAAGACTGCGAACGGTGATATAAAAGCGTCAACAACGAAAGCAACGGTCGGAGAAGCGCTTACGGAGGCGGGTATTCATACCGAACCGGATGACGAGGTCATACCGTCAAGGGACAGTCTTATAGGATATGATATGACCGTAAGTATTGCAAAGATTGAGATAAGAGAGGAAACGGTAAGTGAGACGATCGCTTATGATACCGTGAAAAGGGAAACATCCGAATTGTTTATCGGAGAGAAAAAGGTAAAACAGGAGGGTTCGGACGGTTCAAAGGATGTCACCTACAGAATAACGATCAAAGACGGCATCGAGGTCGCAAGAGAGGCTGTTTCCGAGCAGGTTACAAAGGAGGCAACGGACGAGATAATTCTCGTAGGCACAAAGAATAATGTGGTTAATGTAAAAGCGGCGTCTAACGGAGCACTTTCATCAAGAGGTGAAATGCGTTATAAGAAAAAGCTTAATGTTACGGCTACAGCTTATGATACATCTCCCGAACAGAACGGAGGCTCTACCAGAAGCGCAAGCGGAACTCCGCTTAAATACGGTATTATAGCAGTTGATCCGAATGTTATACCGCTCGGCTCAAGAGTATATGTTGAGTCATCCGACGGCGGAAAATCATGGGTGTACGGTTATGCCGTCGCGGCGGATAAGGGCGGCGCCATAAAAGGGAACAGAATCGATCTTTGTTTTGAGTCAAGCTCTGCGGCAAGCAATTTCGGAAGAAGAAGCGCTACGATTTATGTGATCGAATAAAATTATACATTTTGGAACAGGCAAAAATACTGCCGAAAGCAGCGGGATTTGCCGAAAAAAATTAATAGACCGCAGGGATTTTGTGTAAACTCCCAATAGGTAATATAATAAGATTTTACAAGGGTAGAAATAGACTTTGTTCTGTTTCTGCCCTTAATTGTTATACTCCGGAATAATCTACTTATTATGTAAAAGGTCGCCTGCATAACTTTCATCAAAGCGGATCTTCGACTTGATTGGGTTATTATGCTGCCTTATTCCGACAATTTGCCGTCAAAAAATATCTCAAGACGCAAGCAACTATTTCCCCTGTCACGGCGCTTATCTGTCCTGTTATTTATTATGTCCCCCATCCCTAAATAAAGCATTGTCGGTTTTCCGACCGGAAAAATCGGGAAACTTAAGGAAACAATGAACATTGACGGTTGACGTTATATGGATTTTGTGGTATAATCGAATGGAAAGATAACTCAAAGGAAGATGAATATGAGACGAAAAGACAGAGAAGTGACCGATTTTGAAACAATTTTGAGTATCATAGATGAATGTAATATTATTAGGATAGGTTTGGCGGACGGAGACTTTCCGTACATTGTACCGCTTAACTTTGCCTATACCGCAGCCGGGAAACAAATAGAATTTTATGTTCACGGCGCTATGGCGGGAAGAAAATATGAATTGATGAATAAAAATAAAAAATGCTCATTTGAGATGGACATTCCGCTTGGCATGGATTGTATTGCTGAGAGGAAAGATGTGACAATGCGATATAAATGCGTTATGGGAACAGCGGATATAACTTTTCTTGATGGAGACGAGAAACAGAGTGCCATTGATAATATTATTATGAATCGTTATGAAGAAACACGCAATTTTGATTATAACAGAAAAACAGTTGCGGTAACCGCGGTTGCAAAATTGACCGTAATCGATTTAACCGCAAAAGTCAATCCGGTCGGCGGCAGAGCGCAATCCGACATAAAACAGAAAGCAAATTTATTGTTCCCCAATTAAGTCTTGAAGAATTATGTGAAGAACTTTCTTGCGAAAGTCTCAGATATACCTAATCTTTTTCAGATAACACTCGTTTTGTACCGCAGACAAATCTTATTTCAAGGAGATGTGAAATTATGGTAAAAAAATTCATAAATTTTTTAAACAATCTTCAAGGAGCATCATTAAGAGCTGCTGCCGATGATGAGATCAGAAAAATTAAGGGACTTTCCGAAAAACTTCCGGATGTTTTTGTAGAAATCTATTCACAAGCAGTACCGGAAAATAAACTTGAATACGAGGATTTTGTATTTTATGATATCGACAGGATTTATGCCGAAAATACCGATATGGTTCCCGGAGTCAACATTCTTCCTTTCGGATTGTTTACATTTGCATCAACCTTTGACGGAGATGCCATATGTGTTGATCTGAATATCCCCGACCTGCCTGTATATCAATGTTCGCACAGCCTGTTGTCTGATGAAACAGAAATTAATTACTATAAAAAGGATATGATAACGCTTGCATTTAATTATGAGAATATTCTCAAAGTTTCTCCAAAGCTCGCAGATAGTTTATCGGATTTTGTAAACAAGCTTATAAATAATGATACCGAAACTTACAGTGTTACTGATATAATTGATATGCTGTAACGAAAAAGGTAATTTCCGGCTGCCTGATTTTGCAGCCAAATAACCGTGATTGATATGGCGGTATAGGCAAAGAAGCGGATGACATACCCGAAAAGGGATGCGTGTTATCCGGCAAAAAGGGAGTGCGAAGTTTCTCTGCAAATTAAGTTTCTGTGATAGAACGGTGTTTTTTTTTCACGGCAGGGCTTTTTAAGTCCTGCCACAGCTATAATATATCATAAAATTTCCGGCATGTCAAGGATGCCCAACGGGCGTTCATCAAAGCGGCTTTGCCGCGCAAACCCTTGACTTGACGGTAATTTTGTGATATGTAATCATTCGGGCAGTCTGCCATCGTACATTTTGACGACAGATCGTTATTTTATTAGTCAAAACTGTTTATTGCGGATTTAAAATCGGGTCATGAATATTCTGAACTGCCTGAAACGATTTGTTTGAATATTATCAATTTTATAATGTTTGACTGTAAAGAATATCATTCGCATTTTCAAATATTAGAGAAAAACAGACATGAACTATTGAACGATAAATTTGCTATTCATTTTTATGAGTTGCCTAAAATATCCAAGGGTAATTTGGAAGACGCTATAGTTTATATCCATGTATGCCAAAGGTATGACAATAAAGGATATTGAATCACACATCATGGAGATATACGGACTCAAATGTTCCGATACAATCATAAGCCGGATAACGGATAAAATATTGCCGATAATACGGGAACGGCAGATAAGACCGCTTGAAGAAATCTATGCGGTTGTATTTATGGATGTGATACATTTTCATGTAAGAAGCGAAGGACATATCGTATTTGAACGGTATTCATAACAGAGGGGTAGAAGATATTCTGATAATATGTGTTGACGATCTTACGGGATTTCCGACAGCGATAGAAGCGGTATTTCCAAAGACGGAGATACAA
>JAFLUR010000006.1 GCA_022508725.1 Oscillospiraceae bacterium | reverse complement strand
TACACAAAGTATTCCCGCGAATTCCGTGCCGGCAGAAAAATCCGCTCAAAAATCCGACGATTGGAGGAATACTAAACAGACTCTTAAAAAAAATTTGATTATTCTACATTTATCGGTTTACAAGAATTGCGGTAATATGATATAATATTATTACCGTATATTCCGAACCGAAACTTTCGGAAAAACTCCGTTTACGGAGTTTTTCGTTTTATTTTGAAATTACGGAGGCACAACAAAATGAGTAATTTTCAATCGCTTTTTGAAGTAAGAATTGCGAATTATGACGATATTACCGCCATAACGGAAATAACGCGGGAAGCGTTCATAAAATACCGGGAGCTTTCGGGCGCAAGCAGACTCGACGCTCTCAATGAAACCTACGAGGACGTAAAAAGAGATATCGATTCGAAAATAGTTTTGATAGCCCTTTCCGACGGACTCCCGGTAGGCAGTGTTCGCGTTGAAATAAAACCCGACAAAACAGCATATCTCAGTCGTTTCGGAGTTCGTATGCAGTCGCAGAATAACGGTATAGGAAAATCGATTATGAACCTTGTGGATAAAATCATGCAAAAAAAAGGAGTCAGCTCCATATCCCTTCACACAGACTCAAAAATAACCTCTCTTATCCGCTTTTATTACGGACGCGGCTTTTATATAGATTCCACCGATAAATCGCGGGGGTATGTCAGAGCGTTTCTTAAAAAGGATTACCGGTAGACCGGACGCAATATCCGCAGGTTAAAATAAATATTTTGGAGGAACCCCCATGTTTTCACCGGACGCACCCTTATATTTGAAATTAAAAGAATATTCATCAAAAAAGCGCATATCCTTTGCTATGCCCGGACATAAGGGCGGCAAGGGAATATCGTATGAATTCGGAAAAAAGATCGCCGAATACGATGTTACCGAGCTTCATGACACCGAAAACCTTTATATGCCGGGCTCCGCTCTTTCAAAAGCAAAAAAGCTCGCCTCGGAATTTTTCGGCTCGACCGAAACATATTTTCTTGTAAACGGCTCCACCTCCGGCATATACTCGATGATCGCCGCGGTATGCAGTCCCGGCGATACGATAATAGTCAACCGCGCCTGTCACATATCGGTCATAAACGCCTGCATCATGCTCGGAGTAAAACCGATATTCTTTTCTCAGAGTATTATAGACGGGTACTGTATTCCGGGCGGAATAGACCAGAAACTCCTTGTGGCTACCCTTGACCGGCATCAATCGGCAAAGGCTGTTCTGCTCACCTCCCCGTCATACTACGGCATTGTATCGGATATCGAGGTCATATCAAAAATAACCCGCGCAAGAGGAATTCCTCTGCTTGTTGACGAGGCGCACGGTGCGCATTTCCCGGTAAGCGAAGGAATTTTCCCCAAATCCGCCATAAATCAGGGCGCGGATATGTCTGTGTGCAGCGCGCATAAAACGCTAAACGCATTCAATCAGTCGGCGTTTTTAAATCTTAACAGCGATATTATCGATAAAAGCAAGCTTGAAAGCGTTATGGCAATGCTACAAACCTCAAGTCCGTCTTATGTCATAGCCGCCTCCGCGGACCTTGCGCGCGCGGAGATCACCACAAGACTCGGAAGAATGCAGTGGCGGGAGGTTTACGAACGCTGCGAAAATATGCGCGAAAAAATTTCGGCGAATACCGATATTATGTTCGTCTCACAGCGTATGAACCTTACAAACAATATATTCGGCGTTGACGAGACCCGCATAGTCATGAATTTTTCGAATTACGACGTCAGCGGCTTTGAGGTTCGCAATATTCTCAGGAAAAAATACAATATAGATATGGAAATGGCGGACCTGTTCAATGTGGTCGGCATCGCAACGCCGTCAAATTCCAAATTCGATTTTTTAAAGCTCGCCTCAGCCGCCGTAAAAATATGCGCGGAACTCGAAAAAAGCGATGAAGAGCCTTTTTTCCCGGATGTTCTTATTCCGGAAATGGCTATGTCACCGCAAAAAGCATTTTATTCACCCGGAAGAAACGTAAGTCTCGAAGAATCGATAGACTGTGTGTCACGCTCCACCGTCGTTGCCTATCCGCCCGCCGTCCCCATTATATGCGCGGGAGAAAGAATAGCGCCGGAATCGGTCGGATATATCACGGCTCTGCAATCCATGCACGCCGAAATAATCGGACTCAACGCAAACGGGTTCATATCGATCGTCGATGAATAATGATAAAAACATTTACGGTGAACGGCAAAATTGCGGTGAGAATTTTTGCGGTCGGATCGTAAACGGATTTTATGATATATCACCTCATCACCGCTTGTATATTACCGAAAAAGACGGATATATAACCTATATACGGCTCACGCCGCCGAAAAATGCGGAAAATTTTTCGAATTCTCCGCTTATCGACCGCGCCCGGCATGAGATACGGGCGTTTCTTGACGGAGATTTAAAAAAATTTTCCTTTCCTTTTATGATCAGCGGCACTCCCTTTCAGCTGGAGGTATACGAAAAGCTGCTTGACATTCCGTACGGCGAGACGCGTTCCTATGCTGATATCGCCGCAGAGCTCGGCGGAAAAGGCTATTCCCGCGCGGTCGGGAACGCAAACAATAAAAATCCGCTCATTTTCGTTGTCCCCTGCCATCGCGTGATATGTTCGAACGGCAGTATCGGCGGATACGCTTTCGGTACCGATATGAAAAAGCGGCTTATCGAAACGGAAAGAGCTCATAAATATGACCGTAAAGCGTCGGATTTGGGATAATTTTTTTCTTTGGAGGCAGTGACAAAATGACTTTTTCGATCATTTTGTCACTGCCTTTGTTTTCATTACAATCAATCCAAATCCATGTCACCGTGTGTATCCTTGAATTTTTCTATACATTGGCGTATTAAATACAGCACCTGACTGTTCACGCTCCTGTCTTCATACCTTGCAACATAACGTATCTCTTCCAATAATTTTTCGGGTATCCGTATCGAAACACTCTTTATATCGGAATTATCATTTTTCATAAAAAAACACCTCATAAACACAAAATAAATATATAATATATCTTTATTTTATCTTAAAAAGGTGATATAATGTTATAAATGAACATATATCATATCTGTTATATATCTGTTTTTTGAAAGGAGAAAATTAAGGAAACACTGATTTAAAGATAATTAAAAAATACCGCGATATCGGATTTCCGATATCGCGGTGATTATTCCTTGATTAACTTCAATCATAAATTTTAAATTGAGGGATTTTTTCAATAATGATTTATCCGGTCTTTCCTTAAACGTCCTTATGCGAAAGACTTATCTTGCCCGTTTTGGGATCAACGTCCATGACCTTGACCATGAGCTTATCTCCCACCTTAACAACGTCCTCCACCTTTTCGACTCTCTTGTTTGCAAGCTTTGAAATATGCACAAGACCGTCCTTGCCCGGGAGAATTTCAACAAACGCTCCGAACGCGGTTATCGTTCTTACAGTTCCGTTGTATATTTCACCGACCTCCGGCTCCTTTACGATGGCGTTTATCGCTTCCACCGCGTCATTTCCCGATTTCTGGTCGGCGGCAAATATGAATATCGTGCCGTCCTCTTCTATATCTATCTTTGCTCCCGTATCGGCAACTATCTTCTGTATAACCTTTCCGCCCTGTCCGATAACGTCACGGATCTTATCCGGATTTATCTTAATGGTCGTTACTTTCGGCGCATATTGCGAAAGCTCCTCTCTCGGCTTGTCTATAGCCTTTGCAAGAACCTCGTCGAGGATATAATATCTCGCGTCCCTTGTCTTTGTCAGAGCCTCCCATATAACATCATACGGCAGACCGTCATTCTTGATATCGACTTGAATGGACGTAATACCCTTTTTGGTTCCCGCAACCTTAAAATCCATCTCGCCGTAAAAGTCCTCAAGACCCTGTATATCGACCATTGTCGTAAAGCCTGTTTCGGTGGTTATAAGACCGCATGATATACCCGCTACCGGAGCCTTTATCGGCACGCCCGCCGCCATAAGGGCAAGTGTGGAGCCGCAAACGCTTCCCTGCGATGTCGAGCCGTTTGAGCTTAACACCTCCGATACCGTGCGTATCGCATACGGAAATTCCTCCGGCGTGGGAAGAACCGGAACAAGCGAACGCTCAGCCAGTGCGCCGTGACCTATTTCACGTCTGCCCGGTCCTCTCGACGGTCTTGCCTCTCCTACAGAATAGGACGGGAAATTATAATGATGCATATAACGCTTTGTAACCTCTTCATCTATACCGTCAAGCTTTTGTATCTCCGAAAGCGGCGCAAGCGTCGCGACCGTAAGCACCTGTGTCTGACCTCTTGTGAAAAGTCCCGAACCGTGCGTTCTCGGCAAAATATCAACCTCCGCGGCAAGCGGACGAATCTCGTTAAGACCTCTGCCGTCAACACGTCTGCCCTCCAAAAGCCATGCGCGGACTATTTCCTTCTGCATTTTATAGAGAATTTCACCCAGATCGGTCGCTATATCGGGATACTCCTCCTCCAGCGCGGGAATAAGCTCGTCCGTTATTACTCCGATACGGTCGTCACGCACATTCTTATCATCGGTATCAAGCGCGTGCTTGAGCTTTTCAAAAGCCATTTCCTTTATTTTATCATACAGATCGTGATCTATGTCATGAGCATCGTATTTGAATTTCTCCTTGCCTATCTCAGCCTTAATGCCGTTGATGAATTTGCAAAGCTCTATTATGTGGGTATGAGCAAATTTAATGCCCTCCATCATAACCTTTTCTTCCACTTCGTTTGCGCCTGCCTCTATCATAACGACCTTCTGCTCCGTTCCGGCAACCGTAACGAGCATTTGACTCTTTTCACGTTCCTTTACCGTCGGATTTATCACATACTCACCGTCAACCAAGCCGAGCCACACGCCGCCGATCGGACCGCTCCACGGAATATCCGATATTGAGAGCGCTATTGAGGTTCCTATCATAGCCGCAACCTCGGGCGGATTATCCTGCTCAACCGAAAGAACCGTTGCGACAACGCACACATCGTTTCTCAAATCGGACGGGAAGAGAGGACGGATAGGTCTGTCGATAACGCGGCTTGTAAGAATAGCCTTTTCACTCGGCTTGCCCTCACGCTTTATATATCCGCCCGGGATTTTGCCGACCGAATACAATTTTTCCTCATAATCAACGCTGAGCGGGAAAAAGTCTATTCCCTCACGCGGTGCGCGCGATGCCGTAACGTTTACCATTACAACGGTATCGCCGTATCTTACCATGCAGTGACCGTTTGCAAGCTGAGCCATTTTTCCCGTTTCGATAACAAGCGGACGTCCCGCAAGTGTGGTTTCAAATGTTTTTAACATAATTATTGCCTCCGTTTAATTTATTCTGATTTTTTATTTTCTTAAAGGCAACTCTTCAGCAGATAAGCGCAATATCCGCAAAAGCGGGTATTCTGCTTATTTGCTAAATGCAGCTGCCCTTTTAAAAATTTTCCTTTAATATTAAACAGGCTGCAGCAATACGAATACGGGGAAATAAAATCCGATATCCGCACTGCCGCAGCGTTTATTTAAAATTACTTTCTCAAATTCAATTTAGCTATGATCGCACGGTATCTTTCGATATCCTGCTTCATAAGGTAACTAAGCAAAGAACGTCTTTTACCTACCATCATCAAAAGACCTCTTCTCGAATGATGGTCCTTTTTGTGGATTTTAAGATGCTCGTTAAGGTGGTTGATACGTTCGGTAAGAATCGCGATCTGAACCTCCGGAGAACCCGTGTCGTTCTCATGAGTCTTATAAGTGCTTATAATATTCTGCTTAACTTCCTTCGTCATGGCTTTCACCTCCTGTATGAATAAAATCGCCTTAAAGCCGAGATACCGTTGGTGAGTCGGTTTTCCAAGCAAAAGGTTAAATAAACTACTTGTTTTTTGTTGTGCGATTGAAACGTTTGTTAAACTTCTCAATACGGCCGCCTGTATCAACGAGCTTCTGTTTGCCTGTATAGAACGGGTGACATTTCGAACAGATTTCAACATTGATATTCTCTTTTGTCGAGCCTGTCTCTATCACATTGCCGCACGCACACTTAATGGTAGTCTGCTTATAATCGGGGTGTATTCCTTCTCTCATAAACAATCGCCTCCTTTTTTGTATTTGTGAACAGACGATTTCAAAACGTTACGTTTCGCCTGCTCATTTGTAAATGACACCGTTTATTATTCTAACACATTTATTCCCGTTTTGCAAGAGCTATTTTTACATTTACCCAATTTTTTTGATAAATCTCATTCCGGAGCCTGTTCGGCATCCTTCAATAATCATCTTTTCGGCATATTTCCCTTCCGGCTTTGCCCCGAATTTTTGAAATACACAAAGTATTCCCGCAAATTCGGGGCTTTGCCGGCAGAAAAATCTACTCAAAAATCCGACGATTTCCGGACACCGGACGGTCCGTGACCGGCTCGGAAACAAATTCCGCCTCCGGGTTTTCACAGCCGTACAGATCCGATATTTCAAGTCTGTTGACTCCCTCTTTCAGAACTCCCGCGGGAACGTAAAGCGTTTGCTGAGGCCCGATATTCCAGTATCTTCCCAGATTAAATCCGTTTACGAATGCGACTCCCTTTGTAAATCCGCACGGCAAAAGATAGGTGTCCGCCGCGCCGTTGACGATAAAATCCGCCCTGTAGACCGCAGGCATTCCGTCATTGCCGCTTTCGGTCATTTCATCAGGTATATTTTCCGTATCATAGCAGGTGATATCATAAAAATCGACCTCACATTCTCCGATTTTCAAATTTTGAATAAGTCCCTTTTTGTCAAATATCCACGGACCGTAATTTACCCGTCCCATGTTTTCGATAAGTATTTGTATTTTTTCCGCCCCCGATACTTCAACGAGGGTGTATTCCCTGCCTCTTTCGTATTCCCCGATAAGCACGCCGTCGGCGTATATCATCGCCCTGTCGCGCGGCTCTCCGATATCGACAATGCCGCTCATTCCCGAAATATCCGCCTCATAAAGGATATAACCGTACAGCTGACCGCACTCCTCCATACACATACGCTTCGTATTTTTAAACCTTCTTCCGAGCTTATCGGAATTTTGCAGCATACCGAACCGCCTGAAACCGCGTACCCCGCCGTATGCCTTCGGTGCGTCCTGCCTAAAGGATACCTCCTCCGAGCCGGTAAGCAGCTTTTTGAGCATTGTGTACTGCGGCGTTATGCGTCCCGATTCATCAAGAGGCGCGCCGTAATCATAGCTTGTAATGCACGGCTCGAACACGCCGTTTCCGTTTGAACCGTTCATAAATCCGAAATTCGTGCCGCCGCAGAACATATATAAATTAAAATGTCCTCCCGCGTCAAGGATGGTTTTCACCACATCGATAACCTCCCGCGGCTCTCTTGTATGATGCGGCGCGCCCCACTGATCGAACCAGCCGTTCCAAAGCTCCATACACACCTTGGGCGTACCCGGGCGAAGCTCCTCTACTTTTGCAAACGCATTTTCGGGATCAGACCCGAAATTCGCGCAGGCAAGCGCGCGTTCGATACTGCCCCATGCAAGATGCTTTTCATTCCATACGCCGTCCGAGGTGAATATCAAAATATCGACCCCCGCGGCAATATAAATATCGTATATCGCGTTAAGATACTCATCATCCGGCTCATTAAGTCCCCCGAACTCGTTTTCCGCCTGTATCGCAATGATATTTCCGCCGGCGGTCGAAAAACGCGGCTTGAGCATATCAATCACCCTGTTCAAATATCTGCCCGCATAGCGCATGAATTTTTCATTGTAATGCCTGAGCTTTATTCCGTCTATGTTCAAAAGCCATGACGGAAGTCCTCCCATCTCCCATTCCGCGCAGATATAAGGTCCGGGGCGCACTATCGCATACAAGCCCAATTCAGCCGCAATATCGATAAATTTTTCAAAATCCGCGATCCCCCGGCTTGAAAATTCATTCTGCCTCGGCTCAAACAAATTCCACGCTATATATGTTTCAACCGTGTTAAGTCCGCACTCCTTCAATTTCATCAGTCTGTCACGCCACTGTGACGGATGTATTCTGAAATAATGCACCGCTCCCGATTTGAGCGTGAATATATTTCCGTCAAGATAAAGCTTATCGCCTTTTACTTCAAGTTTCATGGATATGTACCCCGTTTCAAACATTTATTCCGTATTTTCCGTATTTACTGTAATTATACCGGTGCGGGTATATTTTGTCAATAATATTTGCGGAAAACGGCGGGAAAATAATTGTATGCTTTCATGGAAAATTATTTTCCCGGGTATTGACGAAAATATATTTGTGTGATAAAATAACACCAAAAAGGTAAAAATATAATTTCGAAAAAAATCTTATCTCAAAAATTCAAGCCGAAGCTCTGTATAAGGAGGACTGTATATAATGAAAACCAAATTCAAGATAGGCGGAATGACCTGCTCGGCGTGTCAGGCTCATGTTCAAAAAGCCGTTGAAAAGCTTGACGGCGTAAAAGGCGCGGATGTAAATCTTCTTTCGGGAAGTATGTACGCGGAATTTGACGAAAGCCTTGTTTCGGAAGAGGATATAGTAAAAGCGGTTTTCGATGCCGGATATACCGCGCAAATCGGGGACGGCGAAAAAAAACAACCCGGCGATACCGGAGCCGGAAACGAAATAAAAGAGATGAAAAACAGAATAATCGTATCGGTATCCTTTTTGATCCCGCTTATGATAATTTCCATGCATTCCATGATCCCGGCATATCGGGAACGGCGTTTTACCGGATAATGCATTCGATTTTCGGCGGCGCGGAAAATGCGGCGGTTTATTCGCTCTCGCAGTTTATACTTCTTCTGCCGATAGTGTATGTAAACCGTAAATTCTTCATAAACGGCTTTAAAACACTGTTCAGGGGCGCGCCCAATATGGATACGCTTATTGCTCTCGGCTCCCTTGCCGCGGGGATATACGGAATTGCGGCTGTATTCTGCATAGGCTACGGACTCGGGCACGGCAAAATCGAGCTTGTTCACAGATATATGCACGATTTGTATTTTGAATCCTCCGGCACGATACTCACACTCATAACGGTCGGAAAATATCTCGAGGCTCTTTCAAAGGGAAAAACGACCGAGGCTGTGCGCGGTCTGATGGATCTTGCCCCGAAAACGGCTGTTGTGATAAGAGACGACATACAGACCGAAATACCGGCAAAGGACGTAATGCGCGGAGATACCGTCATGATAAAACCGGGTATGCGGATACCCGTTGACGGAACGGTGATAAGCGGGTCGGGTTCGGTCGATGAATCCGCGCTTACGGGGGAAAGTATTCCGGTTTCAAAAGTCGCGGGCGATGCGGTCATATCCGCGTCGGTAAATAAATCGGGCAGCTTTACGATGACCGCTGAAAAGGTGGGTTCGGAGACCACGATTTCTCAAATAGTGCGCCTTGTCGAAGACGCGGCAAATTCAAAGCCCGCGATAGCAAAGCTTGCCGATAAGGTCAGTTCGGTATTCGTTCCCGTTGTGATGTGCATTTCTCTTATAACATTTATAGCATGGATGATTTTGGGAAAGGGATTCGCCTTTGCGCTTTCCATGGCGATATGCGTGCTTGTAATATCCTGTCCGTGCGCTCTCGGACTCGCCACACCCGTCGCGGTCATGGTCGGAACGGGCGTCGGCGCAAAGCAGGGCGTTCTTATAAAATCAGCCGAAAGTCTCGAAGAGCTGCACAGGATAGATTGTGTCGTTCTCGACAAAACGGGAACCGTTACCGAGGGAAACCCAATCGTAACCGATATCGAAACGGCAGAGGGAGCGGACAGAACGGAATTTATGAAAACGGTATATGCCCTTGAATCGATGTCCGAGCATCCTCTTGCGGACGCAGCCGTAAGATACATGAAAGAGAATAACGTCCCTCTTGCGGAATGTTCGGACTTTTCGAATACCGCCGGAAAAGGCATAGAGGGCATTGTAGGCGGGAAAAAATACTACGGCGGCAATGCGCGCTTTTTGAACGAAAAGGGTTTTCAAATTCCCGAAAGCTTCCGGAAATATTCCGAGGAGGGAAAGACGGTTTTGTATTTTGCCGATGAAAATCGTATGATAGGCGCGGTTGCGGAGGCGGATATATTAAAAGCCGACAGCAAAGCGGCGGTCGAAAGACTGAAAAAGCTCGGACTTTCGGTAATTATCCTCACAGGCGACAATAAAAGGACCGCGGAGGCGGTATGCCGCGACTTGAACGCCGACAGGATAATAGCGGAGGTGCTCCCGCAGGATAAGGAAAACGAGATAAGAAAGCTCAGAGATGAGGGAAAAACGGTTGCGATGGTCGGCGACGGAATAAACGACGCTCCCGCGCTTACAAGGGCAAATGTCGGCATTGCGGTCGGCGGCGGCAGTGATATCGCGGTCGAGGCGGCGGATATTGTTCTTATGAAAAATTCCGTCATGGGCGTTGCCGACGCGAAAGAGCTGGGAAACAGGGTTATCGCAAATATACGGCTCAATCTTTTCTGGGCATTTTTTTACAACTGTATCGGAATCCCTCTTGCGGCGGGATTGTTTTACGACTCGTTCGGAATAAGACTCACTCCCATGTTTGCCGCGGCGGCTATGAGTCTGAGCTCGGTATGCGTTGTTACAAACGCTTTAAGGCTGAAATTCGTCGGAAACAAAAATACCGGTAAATCGGAAAAGATCTGTAATAAAACCGAAAACAACGAAAAGGAGGTGACTGCAATGACAAAGGAATTCAACGTTGAAGGCATGATGTGCGCCCACTGTGAAGGTACCGTCGCAAAGGCTGTTTCGGCAATAGACGGTGTGGAAAGCGTAAAGGCGGATCATGACAATAATCTTGTTACCGTTGTATTCGGCGGAGATATCGACGAGAGCGCATTTAAATCGGCAATAGAAGAAGCGGGATATAAATTTCTCGGCGCAAAATCTTAACCGTCCGAAAAAAACGGGTAATACCAATCCTTGAAACGTCGGCGGATAAAGATAACGGCAGAAATTTCGTATATCAAGACAGCTGCCGCAAGACAGGCCCCTGAGCCTATCGAGGACAGCCAACGCAGACAGACGGATTTTATGCCGCTGTATTTGTCTGCCGTTGTTTCGAGGGTCGGGATTAAAAACAACCCTTCCGCCAAAGCGCGGATACGTTGTTTTGCCCGTTTTTTATGTTCAGCATAAAATTTTTCGCCCGGATGGCGATAAAATCCATGCCTTATACATATTTTTCAAGATGCGTAAGCGCTTTTCTGTGTATTCTGTGAGTCTGCGACCATTCATAGCATATTTTGCGGCATACATCCTCCCACTTCATACATTCTATGTATTTGTAACGCATAACCGCGCGCTCAAGAGGATCGTCAAGCATATCTATCAGATCCTCAAGTCTTGTCCTCTCGGTAATTATGTCCTCTATCTTTTTGTTATACCTGTCGATAATGCTCACAATGCTCGGTCTCAGCGGACTGTCGTCGGTCAAATCTATTATTCGTACCTTTTTCAGCTCCGACACCGCCTGATCCATCTGTTTCAGCTCCTTCATCAGCTTGTCGTATTTTTTCAAAAAATCCTTTACCATAATAAAATTTGCTCCTTTCGTATTTCCGGATATTTTGGATAAACACCGGTTTTAAAAAGATCGAAAAATAATTTACGGAAAAATATACGCTTATCTTGACGGCAACAGGCGACCGGTAATAAAGAAGCTTTACAATCGACCTGCGCGCAAGCGCTTCTCAAACGCACTGTTTTTCAAATTATTTTTTGATATTTGATTTATACGGCGTTTTCCTTGAAAAGTCTCCGTTCTTCTGTTATAATATTATTTAATAAGGGATTACAGGTGTTGCATTATGCAATCTTTATTTATATAATACCACTTTTGGGATATTTTGTCAATTCCAATTTATTCCATAGGAATATTTTTTGATTGTCGAATTCCGTCAAAAATACGGGGCAAATATGAAAGAAACATAAATCTTAAAAACGGGGGGACATTGTATGAAAAAAATAATACTTCTCACAGGACTTATTATGCTGATAATTTCGGGACGCGCATTTGCCGGAACGGATGCCGACGGAGATTTCGAAAGCATGAGCGGATGGACCGAAACCGAAAGCAGGTCGGAAATATCGGAAGGGGGCTATACCGGAAAATACTTAAAAATAAATCCCGGTGAGAGAGAATACACAATATCGGGAGATATATCGGCACAGCCCGGAATTTACACGCTTACCGCATATACCAAAAACAGCTCGGCGGACGGACTCGCGTATATCAGCGTGCAAACCGAGGGCAGAACCGCCGCCGTCACCGTTATACCCCCATCCGATACTTTCAAAAAAGTAACCGTCCCCAACATCCATGCGGACAGGGACGGAAAATGTCATATTTCGATATGCGCCTGCGGCGGCGGAACGGTATGCATAGACTCGCTTTCACTCGACGCGTCGGAGGAACGCGCCGAATTTCTCACCGGAGGAGATATATCCGAGCTTGAATATGTAGAGGATAACGGCGGGATTTTCAAAAGACGGGACGGCTCCGCGGCGGACGCACTGCAAATAATGTCCGAAAACGGAATAAGCCTCGCAAGAATACGCCTTTTTAACAAAACAGGCGCCGATACAGCGGTAAACGGATGGTATCTTCCCCAAAAATATCAAGAGGAAGAGGGTATTTTACGCCTTGCCCGACGCGCAAACGAAAAGGGTATGCGGCTGCTGCTTACCTTTAATTACAGCGATTACTGGACAGACGCGCATAATCAGGTCATCCCCTCCGAATGGCGCAGCCGGATTGAAGGCTTATCCGATGAGGAGGCTGTGGATAAGCTCTGTGAGCTTGTGTATGATTATACATACGATTTCATGACCAAAATGAAAAATCAGGGCACCGAACCGGAATTCGTTTCCGTGGGAAACGAAATACAAAGCGGTATTCTCTATCCTTACGGAGAGCTTTACCGCGATCCCGACAATCCGCAATGGGAAAGCTTCGCGCGGCTTATCAATGCCGGCTATGACGCGGTAAAAGCGGTTTCCCCCGAATGCCGCACCGTTTTGCATATCAATATGTCGGGAGAATACGGCACATATTCGCAGTATGAATATTTCTTCGGCAAATGCGCCGAATACGGCATAAAATACGATATTATAGGCTCATCGTATTATCCGTACTGGCTTAATCTCGAAATAACCGACAAGAATAAAATGATGGATAATCGATATGTCGTGAAATTTTACGATTATATCGCAAAAAAATTCGACAAAGACATTATCATTATGGAAACGGGATATAATTTCAACGAAAAAAGAGCGGACGGTTGGGGCGGACAGCTTGAAAACTGCGGTCCCTACGATGATATTTACGGGCAGTCCGAGTCGGGACAAAAGGCGTTTATGGCGGATTTGTTCGCCGAAATAAAATCTTCCGAAACGGGGCGCATTATAGGCGATATTTACTGGGATCCGCTTATGATAAACACAAACGGAAAAACGGGCTGGGCTGTCAATACCGGGGGGTGGATCGGTCCGAATGTCGTATCAAACACAACTCTTTTCGGCTTTGACGGAAAAATGCTTCCGGTATTCGACGTATATGACAAAACACGCTCATCCTCGGATAAGATCCGCATATTCGGAAAAAATACCGGCAAGGATAATTATATTTCCGTAAACGGCGAAAAAATCAAAATATCCTCAGACAAATACGGAGAATATTTTGCGCAAGCCGATTTTTCCGATGATACGGTCATAACCGACAGCCGGGGGCATGAGATATTCCGCAAAGCTCCCGACACCGACAGCATCGGCATAATCGGCGCAAACACAAGCGAAAATGACGTGTATATCTCAAAAAACGGCAAAAAATGGCGCGTTGCGGGTAAAGACGGCGGTATACTTATAATCGCCGAATATAAGGACGGCGCGCTCTCGAACGTTACTATGGAAAATATGGATGAAAACAGCCGCGAGTGCGATATACCGCCCAAAAGATACGGAACTCAAATCAAACTGATGTTTTTTGACGGCACGGAAAACATAAAACCGCTGTGCGTGCCGTACAATGCCGAATAGCTTGACACGGACAGCCGCCGTATGATACAATATTTTAGGACGGTTATCATATATATATAATATTAAAATACAGTCGCGCATAAACCTTTCCGGACTGTATTTTTCGGGAGGATTCGATAAATGATCATTATAATGGCAGAAAATGCGTCGGAGGAAAAAATAAAGGCTGTGGAAAAGCAGCTTGCCGAATACGGTTTTAAAACGCATCCCATACGCGGCGAATCGAAAACGGTCATCGGCGCGATAGGCGACAAGGGACATTTGAGTATAAACAGGCTTCTTGCAATGGACGGCGTTGAAAATGTCGTGCCTATAATGCGCCCGTATAAGCTTGCCGGAAAGGAAATTAAAAAAGCTCCGAGTATCATCGACTCCGGCGGCGTTAAAACCGGAGATAACATGAATATCACCGTTTTTGCCGGTCCTTACATTGCGGAAAACGAGGAAATGCTCGATATTGCCGCAAGCTGTGTAAGCGAATACGGCGGCGGTATTTTGACCGGCGGAGTCTTCAATCAAGGACCGTCCCCATACGGGTTCGAATCTCTCGGAATCAAGGGCTTGACGTTTCTTAAAGCTGCGGGAAAAAAATACAATATCCCCGTATGCACCGAAATCCCCGATACAAGTGATGTGGAAACGGTCGCGGAATACTGCGACGTTATACAGATAGGCGCGCGAAATATGCAGAATTACAGTCTTTTGAGCGAGGCGGGCAAAACCGACCGCACCGTTATTTTAAAGCGCGGACTTTCCGCGTCGGTCGAGGAATGGCTGATGGCTGCCGAATATATAATGAAAGAGGGCAATTCAAAGGTCATACTCTGTGAACGCGGCATACGCACATTTGAAACGGCAACGCGCAGCACTCTCGACATAAGCGCAATACCCGTGGTAAAATCGCTTTCTCATCTTCCCGTTATAGCCGAACCGGGACGCGCGGCGGGCAATTTCAAATATGTCGGCGCAATGTCAAAGGCGGCTTTGGCTGCGGGCGCTGACGGACTCATGCTCGAGATACACCCCGAACCGAATAAGGCGCACAGCAACGGAGAACGCGCCCTGAAACCCAAAACCTTCACAGCGCTTATGCGGGAGCTTAAAGCGGTCGCATCGGCGGTCGGGCGGGAAATTTAATAATTACGGAAACAGGAGATTTTAATTATGATGGCTTATTTGGGACCGTCCGGGACTTTTTCCCATGCGGCGGCAAAGGGATACATACAAAAAAAAGGAATAAAAACCGAAATCCGCGAATATCCTGCTATATACATGGCTATTAAAGCGGTTGCGGACGGAACAGCGGATACGGCCATAGTACCCATCGAAAATTCCATAGAGGGCAGTATAAACGTCACTCTTGACGCGCTTGCCTTTGACGTGAATTTGTTTATAATCGATGAATTTGTTTTACAGGTGGAACAAAATATACTTGTAAAGCCCGGAGTGAAAAAGGAAGATATAAAGAAAATCATATCGCATCCTCAGGCTATAGGTCAATGCTCGAAAATTTTAAGCGATGATTTCGGGAACTGTGAAATAGAATCGGCGGCTTCGACTTCTTTTGCGGCAAAAGCCGCTGCGGAAAGCGACGGCAGTATCGCCGCTGTAGGCTCAGCATCGGGCGCGGAGGTATACGGTCTGGAAATACTGCGGCAAAACTGCGGCGACAATAAGGACAACCGTACAAGATTTGCGGTCATCTCACAAAACCGGTGCTTTGAAGTAAGCGAAAACGATAAGACCTCGATAGCCTTTATATTGCCCCGGAACGTTCCGGGCTGCCTCTGCAAGGCTCTCTCGGTTTTTGAGGAAAAAAATATCAATATTCTTAAGATCGAGTCGCGCCCGAGAAAAACCGCTTTGGGAGAATATGTCTTTTTTGTCGATATAGAGGGGAATTCGGATAATCCCGATATATATTTCGCGCTTGACAGGATTAGGCAAAACGCGGATTTTTATAAATTTTTGGGCTCATATAAAACAGACGGCTGAAAATCCCGCGATCGGCGGACAAAGATCACACCCGGAAGATCAAAAAGGAGGAGATACTTATGAAACTTACAAAATACCATCTCATAAAAATTTCCGCGTTTGTTTTATCTCTCGCGGTTATCATCAATATATGGTTTGTTCCGCAAAAGACTCTCCGCGCGGCTCAAAATGCGGACAGCGATATGAAGGGCGTATGGGTATCCCTCATTTACAATATGGATTATCCGGTCTCAATGACCACAGACGCGTCGGTATTGAAAAAATATGCCGATGATATAATAGACGACTGCGCCGATATAGGAATAAACAATATATTTCTTCAGGTACGCGCCGTATCGGACAGTATATATCCCTCGCAGATATATCCGTGGAGCAAATATATCTCCGGCACGCAGGGAAAGGCGCCCGACGGCGGCTTTGACCCGCTTGCGTATTGGGTCGATGAATGTCATAAAAAAGGCATAAAAATCCATGCATGGATAAATCCGTACAGAATTACCACGGGAAAGGATGAAGAATTTGCTTCGCTCGCATCGTCCAATCCCGCGGTTTTGCACCCCGAATATGTATCAAAGGGCTACGATGACAATTACTATTTCGACCCCGGAATACCCGAGGTACGGGAAATGGTGATAGCCGGAGCGGTTGAGATCGCGGCAAATTACAACGTTGACGGAATTCATATGGACGATTATTTCTATCCCTCGAAAGGACTTGACGACGATGCGGTTTTTGCGATGTACGGAAGCGGCGATAAGGGACTGTGGAGGCTCGAAAATGTAAACACTCTTGTAAGAGAGCTCGGCGCCGCCGTAAAAGCGGTAAATCCCGATATTATATTCGGCATAAGTCCCTCCGGAATATGGGCGAACAAATCAAACAATCCGCTCGGCAGCAACACAAACGGAATGGAGTCGTATTACGGTCTGTACGCCGATACGCGCGCATGGGCTCTTGACGGGCTTATAGATTATATAGCTCCGCAGATATACTGGAATATAGGCTATGACATCGCCGATTACGGCATACTTACCGAATGGTGGGCGAATACGCTCAAAAATTCTCCGACAAAGCTTTATATAGGAATGGCGGACTATAAGATAAACAATTCCGACGGCATATGGAACCATGACGGTGTGGGCGAAATATCACGGCAGCTTGCGCTTAACGATACCATCGATAAAATCGACGGCGAGATACATTTCCGTTACGGAAACATAAATGATGTTCCCGGACTGCGTGATATGCTCAAATCACACTATGCCCGGGAAAATGCGAATAATTCCGGAACTACCGCTTATATCAACAAGGCGGTCAAAATGACGCTGAACGGAAGCTTCTTTTTCCCGACCGAATCCGACTCTTCGCCGCTTTATCCCATAACCTTTAATGACAGTACATATCTTCCCGCGCGCGCAATCGCGGAGGCTCTCGGTGCCAAGGTGGATTGGGACCCGGCATCAAACACCGTTATAATAGAGTCGGGAAATACCGTCAATATCCCCGACGGCACGGGGATATATCCGAATACGATCGAGGAGATAACGGTGGTGAAAAACGGTATAAAAATCGTTGTTGACGGAAAGGAAACGGAGTGTCTTGATGCGGGCGGCAGCAAAACCGAGCCCTTTATATACAAAGACAGAACCTATATTCCCGTAAGAGCGATTGCCTCAGCTCTCGGCGCGGAGGTGGATTATATCGACGAATCAAAAACCGTTGTCATAAACCGACACTGAATTATATTGATCCCCCAATTAAGTCTTGAATAATTATGCGAAGAACTTTCTTGCGAAAG
>JAFLUR010000059.1 GCA_022508725.1 Oscillospiraceae bacterium | reverse complement strand
TTGGCATATTTTCCCGCCGGCTTTGCGCAAAATTCTTGAAATACACAAAGTATTCCCGCAAATTTTGTGCTTTGCCGGCAGAAAAATCCGCTCAAAAATCCGACGATCCCGGATACCAAACAGGCTCTAAAAGGCAGTACAACCTTCCTTATTTCAATATTATTCCGTACATATAAGGGAAACACCGGTTTACTTTGCCGATCATTTTTCACAAATTTTCCCCGTTTGTCTCTATCAAATCGCGATACCAAAACGCCGACTCCTTTATAATGCGTTTCTGCGTGGGATAATCGATATATACCATACCGAATCTTTTCTGATACCCCTCCGCCCATTCAAAATTATCCGTAAGCGACCACTGAAAATATCCGTCTGCCCGGACGCCCTCATCCGCCGCTTTTTTCAGGCATTTTATGTATCTGCGCAGAAATTCCGTTCTCTGCGGATCGCGGACCTTTCCGTCCTCGCTTACAACGTCAACGTTTGCCATACCGTTTTCGGTAATATATATCGGCTTTTTGTATCTTTCATAATAAAATTTGGGTCCCCAATAAAGAGCCTCCGGACTCATTTCCCAGCCGATGGAGGTCTGATCGAAGCCTACCTTCGGCGCCGTCTCCGGGACCTTTGAGCCGACATATATATTGACTCCGAGAAAATCTATAGGCTCGGATATAAGCTTCATATCCTCGTCCGTAATATTTATCCCGAACCTTTCAAAAGCGCCGAGAATTTCATCGTCGTATTTCCCGAGCATGACCGGATCGATCCACATCGCGTTTCCCCAATAATGCGGATCGTACGCCCGGAACATCTCATTGTATGCGGCTTTTTCCGCCTCCTTCGAATCATCCGACGGTATCTTGACCTCACCCACGGGCGCGTATCCTATAACGGGCTCGCACTTTGCGTATTTCCTTATCGTTCTTACAGCCGTGCCGTGCGCTTTAAGCGCATTATGCCCCGCAAGCAGGACCTCCTCCTCCGATAATTTAAGTCCCGGCGCATGAACTCCCGTCCCGTAGCCCAGTCCTATAAAGCAGAGTGTTTCGTTAAGCGTAAAAAAGTGTCTTACTCTGTCCGAAAACAGATCCATGAGCACTTTTGTGTATTCTCCGAACCACACGGGGCTGTCCGGATTGAGCCAGCCGCCCTTTCTGTGAAGCGCAAGCGGATAATCCCAATGGAAAAGTGTCATATAAGGCGTTATGCCGTTTTTTACAAGCTCGTCTATCAATGCATTGTAAAAATCCACGCCCTTTTGATTTATACTGCCGACTCCATCCGGCATTATCCTCGGCCATGAAACGGAAAACCGGTACGCCTTTATGCCGAGCTCCTTCATTATCTTTACATCTTCCCTAAACCGATGATAATGATCGCAGGCGGTTTTTCCGTCCTGTCCGAAAGCGACCGCGCCGCTCCTGCGGCAGAACATATCCCATACGCTCTCCCCTCTTTCATCCGCTCCGCCCTCTATCTGAAACGACGCCGTCGCGGCGCCCCATACAAAATCCTCCGAAAAACCCATGCAAAAAAACCTCCTCCGCAATTACGAAATCGTATATCCGCGTCTGAAAATCATAAATTGAGAATATTCTCCATATACTTCATTACCTCTTCAACACTCAAGCCGTTATCGACCCACCAGTACATAATATTTATACACGCGCCCGAATAAAAATGCGCAAGCGCATGGGGCGGAATACCGATATTGCCGTCCTCATCGCAAATTCTCTCAAATTGAACGGTCAGCTCGTAGTTGACCATGTCCTGCATTTTATGAGTAAGATAATAACCCGCATCCCGTTTTAATATAGTGATATATGTATCCTTGTGCGCTTCAAACTCGGTGAGTATACCGCGCGCCATATTGAGAAAACATTCACGGCAGTCGGCACCCGCGGATTTTTTTCCGGCATTTTCAATAAATCTTGTTCCTATTTCATGCACGCAATAGTCAAGCAGCTGATACTTGTCTTCAAAATACTTGTAAAAGGTTGCCCTGTGAACCATTGCCTGAGCGCATATCTCTATTACCGTTATCTTTTCAAATGCTTTCTCCTGCATAAGCGCAATCAGCGCATCTGCCAAAAGCCTGTGTGTACGGCGTATACGCAAATCGGTTATCTGTTCCATTATCATTATCTCCTTTTTATTTTTATCCCCCGGTTGCCGGCACATTCATGATCCGGACGTGCCGCGCACGCATCGTCATTATCCGGTATTTCCAAATTGCGAAAATCCACAGCTTACCGGTTGTTTGACGATTATTTTCGGGATTTTAATTTTACATTTTTTAAAAATTGTCGGTTATTTGTACATATACAAAAAACTAACTATTGAATGTTTATCAAGAATATTATATTATATAAATTGTCGGTTGTCAATAAAAATATACATATGTATAATCCGATAATATAAAATAATATAAGAGTAATAAAATTATAAAAGAAACACCGAACAGGCTCTGAAAAATCGGTGTTTCCCCAATATCCGGGCAGGATATTCGATATGGAGGGAAATTATGAAGCTGTTTGCGCATATGCTTCTGAAAATGAAGCATATAATCACGCTTTTGTTTTTGATCGCCGCGGTTATATCGTATTTGGCGTCGCTTGAGGTTTCGGTCAACAATAATCTTGTTGATTACCTCCCCGATGATTCACCCTCGACCATAGCTCTCGACACAATGAACGAGGAATATGAAAAGGGCGCGTCGAATATGCGTGTTATGGTTAAAAATATCACAATACCCGAGGCTCTTGAAATGAAAAAGACAATAGCCCGCGTACACGGAGTCGATGAGATCGACTGGCTCGATGACGCCGTAAATATATATGAACCGATAGAATTTCTTGACAAGGATACGGTTGAGGATTATTATAAGGATAATACCGCGCTGTATATCCTCACGGTACGGGAGGATTTTGAAGTTTCGGCATATAACGAAATCCGCGGTATAATAGGCGAGGAAAACGCGATCTCCGGTTCCGCCGCCGATACCGCGACATCGGTTCAGGTCACCGCAAAAGAGGTTTCAAATATAATGGCTCTTGCGATAGGCATTATATTTGCCGTTTTGATACTGACGACAAACTCATGGTTTGAGCCTGTTCTGTTCCTGTCGGTAATAGGAGTGGCGATCGTCCTCAACAGAGGTACAAATCTTATTTTCGGAGAAATATCCTTTGTTACGAACTCGGCGGGAAGCATATTGCAGCTGGCGGTTTCAATGGACTATTCCATATTCCTGCTGCACAGGTTTGAGGAATTCCGCAAAACCGAGCCGGATCCGCAAAAAGCCATGGAGCAGGCCATAGCCGTATCGGTACCGTCCATACTGTCAAGCGGCGTGACCACGGTATTCGGATTTGTGGCTCTTATACTTATGAAATTCAAAATAGGTCCGGATATGGGATATGTCATGGCAAAGGCTATCGTACTGAGTCTTATGTCGGTTCTTCTGCTTATGCCGGCGCTTACGATGTACTGCTACAAGCTTATCGACAAAACCCATCACAAGCCGATAATACCGCCGCTTAATCATATAGGCAAATACATAGTAAAATTCCGCATACCCATCGTTATCATATTCATTACGGTAACGATACCCTGTGTTCTTGCACAGAAGGAAAATAATTTTCTTTACGGCTCATCCGGCATATTCGGAACGGGAACAAAGCTCGGCGACGATACCGCCGCCATAGAGGAAATTTTCGGCAGATCGAATTTGATGTGTCTTATGGTTCCGAACGCCTCTCCCGCCGCCGAAAACAAGCTGAGCGCGGAGCTGTCGTCAACGGATAAAATAACCTCGATACTGTCATATACCCAAACGGTGGGAAACGAGATACCCCGGGAGTTTATCCCTCCCGACACTCTGGAGCAGCTTATATCGCCGAATTACAGCCGATGGGTCCTCACAATAGACACCGATTACGAGGGCGATGAAGCATTCGCCATGGTCGAAACGGTAAGGGGCATAGTTGAGAAATATTTCGGCGACAATTATCTGCTGTGCGGTGACAGCGTAAACTCATACGATATGAAGGATGTCGTTGCGGAGGATAACGAAAAGGTAAACAATATAGCGATATTGTCCATTGCGATCGTTCTTCTCATAAATTTCAAATCGCTGTCCATACCTATAATCCTTCTTCTTGTAATAGAATCATCGGTATGGATAAATCTTTCGTTTCCGTATTTTTCGGATATCGACCTGAGATTTATCGGATACCTTATAATAAGCTCGGTTCAGCTCGGAGCAACGGTGGACTATGCCATACTTTACGCGGACAGATATATTGAAAACCGCGCGGAAATGACAGCGGGGCAGGCCGCGGACAAAAGCCTCTGCGATACGATTTTGTCGATACTTACTTCGGCATCGATACTTACCATTGCCGGAATATTCCTCGGTATTCTTTCCTCAAACGAGGTAATAAGTCAGCTCGGCGTGCTTGTCGGACGCGGCGCCGTTCTTTCGGGAGTTCTTGTAATATTCGTTCTTCCCGCACTTGTATGTATGTGCGATAAGCTTATCTTTTTCACAACATACAAATGCGATTTTTACAAGCCCGCAAAAAAACCGGAAAGGAAGATATAAATGAAACAATATAAAAAAGCCGTATTATCGGCGGTTATTTTTTCACTGTGCATCCGGACGTGTTTCCCGGACGTGTCCCATGCCGCCGCTCCGGAGAGAATCAAAGACGAAACGGTATATGTAAATCTCACATCAAGCGGACGCATAGACAGCACCGTCGTCGTGAATGCGTTCAAGGTAAACGGAAGAAAAAAAATAGCCGATTACGGAAATTACGAAAATATAAAAAATCTTTCGGGTGAGGCGAAACCGTCGGTAAACAACGGATATATAGAGTTCGAGGTCGATCCCGAAGCCGATATGTTCTATTATCAGGGCGAGCTGAAAAACGTAAAGCTGCCGTGGGAATTCGACATAAAATATTTTCTTGACGGCAAAGAGCTTACCGGAGAGGAGCTGATCGGAAAGAGCGGAAATGTCGAGATTGTTCTTGAGGCAAAATCAAATCCCGCCGCCGGATCGTATTTCGCGGACAACTATCTTGCGCAGATAACGATAATCCTCGATACCGACAAATTCAAAAACATAGTCTGCACCGACGCCATGACCGCGACAATAGGAAGCAACAAGCAGCTTTCTCTTATGGTTCTTCCCGGAATGAACAAAACCTACAGAGTTTCCGCGGTCGCCGAGGAATTTGAAACAGACGGTATAAGCATAGCAATGGTAAAGGTTTCGGACAGCATAAACGAGAAGCTGGACGGACTGAAGGTGAGCCTAAATGATATGGCAAGCGGAATAGAGCAGCTGACAGACGCGACCGGACAGCTTAAAAACGGCTCCGAGGATCTGTCCGAAGCGGTAAGCCTTTTGAACGGAGGCGTAGCCTCGGTCGCGCGCGTCACGCCGAGTCTTATCTCCGGAATGGACGAGATCGACAGAGGCGCGTGGAATATCTACGAGGGTTCAAAGAGGCTCTCATCGGCATCGGCGCTGATACGCGGCGGATTGGGCGAGCTTGATTCAAAATCGATAGATATTATAAAGGGCACCGACACCATAATCGGCGGACTAAACGAAATGAGTGCGTCGAAAAACGCGGTAAAGGCGGGAATAAACGAGCTTAACAAAAGCAAATCCGGCATAAACGAGCTTTCCTCCGGAATAAGCGTTTTATCGGACGGATATAAAAAAATCGAGGACGGTCTTGCGGAAACGGCGTCAAAAAAGGAGGAGCTGTCGGCGGGGCTGGAGGTTTTGAAAGGTTCCGACACCGATATATCCGCGCTTTCGGGCGGTCTTGACACGCTGAAAAGCGGCATAAGCGAGCTGTCATACGCAAACGCGCAGCAAAGGCAAATAATCGACGCGCTTATCGCGGCGGCAGGCAAGGACCCCAATCTTGCGCCTTATGCCGAATATCTCGGAACAATGCAGTTTATTTCAAAAAGCATGGGAGACGGATTTTCCGCCGCCTCAAGCGGAATAGATACTCTCTCCGCAGGCGTTGATACGGCGCAGGAGGGAATAAACACCCTTTATTCCGCCGCCGAAACTTTCGGAAATTCGGCAATAGCGCTGACCGATGCGGCGGAGACCATGCACGGCGGCATGAAAGAGCTGAACGGCGGATTCGGAAAATTATCCGGAAGTGTAGGCAATGTAAACAAACTCTTCAATGCCGCAAATTCCTTTGCCGATTCATCGCTCAAGCTTGCGGAGGGCGCGGAAAAAATCGCCGCGGGAGCGGAAACGCTGAAAAACGGTCTTTCGGATTATACCGAGGGCGTAAATACCCTTGCGGTGAATTACATAGAGCTCGATAACGGAATATACGAGCTTGAAAACGGCGCTCTTGCTCTTTCGGGCGGAACAACCGAGATGTATGCGGGAATCGATTCGGTTTCGGTCGCGATAAACGAAATAGGCGATAATATGAATAAGCTTGACACCAGCGCGGCAAGACTGCCGGCGGCAATGGACAGCTTCCGTCTCGGCGGCGGACAGATATTGCAGGCGTTGAGCTCTCCCATAGGAAATGCCGGAAGTATTGCGTCAATGTCGGCGGATGCCGCGCCGGTATCCTTTGCGGCGCCCGGGATAGTCACACCGAAAAGCGTTCAGTTTGCGATGAAAACACCGAATTTGCATATACCCGATGAGACGCCCGAGGACGAACAACCCGAAAAGGTCGGCTTTATCAAAAAGCTTATAAATCTTTTCAAGCCGAAAAGCAAGAAAGATCAAGGTTAAGAGCCTGTTTGGTATTCGGAAATCGTCGGATTTTTGAGTGGATTTTTCTGCCGGCAAAGTCCGAAATTTGCGGGAATACTTTGTGTATTTCAAAAATTTCGGGCAAAGCCGGAGGGGAAATATGCCAAAAAGATGATGATTGGAGGATGCGGAAACAGGCTCTGAGAAAACTTACAATATCACCCGAATATACGGAAAGGCAGTGATTTTTAATGAATAAAACATTACGGAATAAAATGCTATGCGCGGTTTTGTCGGCGGCGCTCTTTTGCGCGCCCCTTTCCGGCTGCAAAAAGGCGGAGGAAACCGCCGCTCCCGAGCAGACACCCGAAATAACCGAAGCGCCCGAAATAAAATATACCGCTGTTCTGCGCCCCGTTTCAGAAACAAAAGTGATCCCGAACGCGCGGGGCAAAATTATAAAATGCACTCATGAATCGGGTGATTTTGTAACGGCAGGCGAGCTTTTGTACGAAATAGAGGATAACGGTATTGCCGATAACATAGCAACGACGAAAAACGCCGTCAAAAAGGCGAATATCACCATAGAAACGGCAAACGAGGATGCGGAGGATCTGACGATAACCGCTCCCGCATCCGGTATTCTGCACAATTTCTCGGTGAAAAACGGCGAAAGAGTCGGTTCGTCAACAATAGGCGAGATAACGGACGAGAGTGTTATAACAGCAAAAGTCCCGTTTACAGCCGAGCAGAAAAGCCGGATTCATACGGGAATGTCCGGATATATCACAAGCGCGGACTATATGAGCGCGATACCCACGCAGGTCACACGCGTATATGACGCGCAGGCGATGTCGGTTGCCGGGACATCAATGTATTATGTGGAGCTGACGGCAAGGAATCCGGGCGGATTTAATCCCGGCGATTCCGTAGGCGCGGTAATCCACTCGGGCGGTGATGAAATAACCTCTCCCGTATCCGGAACGATAGAAATGAAAGACTCCGTTGCCGTGGTAAGCCGGGGCAGCGGAAACGCCGTTGAGGTAAACGCAAAGGAGGGCGATTTCGTAACCGCCGGTCAGGTGCTTGTCCGTCTTGAAAACTCAACCGTAAAAGCAACTCTCGACCGCGCCAAGCTTGACAAGAACGACCTTGAAATAAAGCTGCGCGGACTCGAGGAGGATTATGCCGATCTGAAAATATACGCGCCCGCTTCAGGCGTTATAACCGATAAAAACAAATCGCTTGATGATATTATTTCATCGACCTCCGATTCGGTCATGACCATAACCGATATGAGTATCCTTACAATGGATATAGATGTGTCGGAACAAGATAAAAACCGTATAACCGAGGGAATGACGGTAAGCGTGACCTCCGAAAGCGATACTGCGGCGGTTGCGGTCGGAACGGTAAGCTTTATTTCTCAAAACGAGCGGATATCGGGTTCGGAAAAGGTATACGCACTGCAAATCACCGTTGATAATTCCGCATCAACGCTTTTACCCGACACTCTTGCAAGTGTTTCGTTCGGAATATAAATATCAATCGTTCAGCGCATTTGTTTCGCCCGGAATAAAGCGTTAAAATTCAATTGTTATTTACGGGCAGAAAGGCTATGAAAATCATTATGAAAAAAAACTCAATTGTTTTATTGCTTATTGCGGCGGCAATATCGATATCGACAACGGTCGGAGCATCGGTGTTTCCGGATACCGATACCGGCGAATACGGAAGAGCCGTCGATAATCTGGCTATGTACGGCATTATTTCGGGTCGTTCCGACGGACTCTTCTGCCCCGACGATCCCGTTACGAGAAGCGAATTTGCAAAAATGGCTGTTCTTGCCGCGAATATTGATACAGCCCGGTACGGTTCGAGTCTTTTTTATGACGTGGATCAATACCACTGGGCAAACGGCTATATCGACGCCGCCGCAAAAAACAAGCTTATTATGGGCTATCCCGGCGGCGCCTTTCATCCTGATGACTTCATTTCATATGCGGAAGCCGTTACGGTCATTTTGAGAATGCTCGACTACGGAACCGACGCGATAGGAAACAACTACCCCGCCGCATATCTTGAAAAGGCTTATGATCTCGGTATCACCGACGGACTTATATTCGACCCTTACGCGCCCATCGACCGCAAAAACACAGCGCTCATGATCTCACGCGCGCTTATGACCGAAAAAAGGGACAGCGAAAAAAAGCTGATAGAGCAGTCGGACTTTACGCTGTCGGATGAATGTGTTATCCTCCCCGGATACCTCGTTTCATCAAATGAGGTTTCCACCTCGGACGGAATATACACAACGCTTATTGATACAACGGAATTCGAGGGAAAAAGGGTAAAATTGGTGCTTGACAAGGATAAAAAGGTTCTTGCCGTAATTCCCGTGTCCGGCAATACCGAAACGATGACGGTGCGAAATATAACCGGCAGCGACATAAGCTATACCTCGTCCGGCGTATTCGGCATACTCCGGCCCGATGATTCCGCAAGGGTCTATTTTCAAAACTCGGAATACGCGTTTTCTTCGATAAAATCCGAAATAAAACCGGGTATGAAAATGATCGTATGCACGAATGACCGCGGAAAAACCGATTACCTGATATTCAGCGAACAGACCCTAAACGGACCGTATATCGTAAATAACGGTCTTGCCGATACGGGCATAAACACCGACGGGAAATACCTCATGAAAAACGGCTCGTTTATCGACGAGAAGGATATTGAGAGAAACAGCGTTGTATACTATGACGATGAATTTATCTATGTCTATGACAATAAAGTGACCGGCGTTTATGAAAAAGCCCTGCCGTATAAATCCGATATAAAGAGCATAACTCTTTCGGGCAGCGAATATGAAACGGAAACCCGGTCCGCCGCATACAGTCTTGAAAATACATTCGCGATAAACGATTATGTTACCCTGCTGCTCGGAAAGGACGGCAAAATCGTGGGGGTTCTCGCGGCTGCGGACGCCGGCGAAAAATATCCCATAGTATCGATACTTTCAAACGCCATCGTATACATAAAGGACGGAAAGCTCAATTCGATCACCGCCGAAAACAATTGGAGAATAAACCGCTCAGGCTCGGAAACCACATTCGGCGCGATCAAAAACACCGTCTTTGAAAACGCGCTCCTTACGGTATTCCGCAAATCGGACGGCAGCTTTGACTACGGAGTGATAGATGAATTCGACCTTAAAGGTCCTCTTACCGTCTCGGGCGGCATTGACGGACTGTTTGATTTTGACAAATCCACGCTCCGTGTTATCCGTGACGGCAGCGATGCGAATATTTCGGATATAAAGCCGAACGATATCGTATACTACAGCGATATTCAGAACACCGTATATTCATACTGCGACAGTGAGCTGGGTGTTTTTGAAGAGGCTTATCCGAGCAAAGCAAACGCGCACAGCATAAAGCTCTCAGGCAAAGTTTACGAAATAGAAACACATACCGTACTCGACAAGCTC
>JAFLUR010000058.1 GCA_022508725.1 Oscillospiraceae bacterium | reverse complement strand
AAACACTGATTTAAAGGTAATCAAAAAATAATTTACGAAAAAATATACGCTTTTCTGACGCGCAAGCGCTCACCGAACGCACTGTTTTTTCGCCGCTGAGGATAAATTATTTTTTGATATCGATTTATTCGGTGTTTCTTTATTTATCGGGTGTTTTCCTTTAAATGCTCCAAACTTTTTCGCAGCTGCGCCCGCGCGCGGTTGAGCCGTGATTTTACCGTGCCTATGGGCAGTCGGGAAATATCCGCTATTTCCTCATAGGACAACCCCTCCAAATCAAACAGCGTGATAACCGTGCGGTATTCGTCCTTCAGCGCGCTTATCGCCGCCCGTACCTCGCGCTGTGTTTCCTTGATTTCCGCTTGTTTCTCCGGAGGAGGGGCAGAATCGGGTATTATCATGTCGGAGGAGTCGCCGTCCTCGTCCGACGAGTGTATACTGATCGTTTTCTTGTTCATTCTTTTTCGCAGAATATCGTTGCAGGTGTTTGCGGTTATCCGGTATATCCATGTGGAAAAAGCCGAATCGCCTTTAAATGAGGCGATGTTTTTGTATACCTTGATAAATACATCCTGCGCCGCATCCTCGGCGTCCTCGCGCACGGACAGCATACCGTATGCTATGTTTACAACCTTGCTTTGATATTTTAAAACAAGCTCGTTAAAAGCGCTGCGGTCGCCTTTTTTGCATAATTCGACAAGCGTTTTTTCATCCATTCTGCCCCTCCTTTCCGATTTTCTTAAGTGTTGTTTTCGCGGCGAACCGTTTGCTTAATACTTTTCTATCCTGTCTTTGTAAGCATTGTAATACGTCGTTACATCCTCCATGCAGTCGCCGGAAAATTTATCGAGAAATGCCTTTGCGATCTCAAATGCGACCGCCGATTTTACAACGACCGAACAAGCGGGAACGGCGCATACATCGGAGCGTTCGACGCTTGCTTTTTTTACCGATTTATCCGAAAGCTCAACGGTCGAAAGCGGATTGTACAGCGTGGGAATAGGCTTCATCACAGCCTTTACGACTATGGGATTTCCGTTTGACATTCCGCCCTCTATGCCGCCGGCGTTATTGGTATTTCTTTTAAAACCGCTTTCGTAGAAAATTTCATCATGCACAGCCGAACCGTGAGTTCGTCCCGAATCGAAACCGAGTCCGAATTCAACGCCCTTTATTGCCTGCACGCTCATGACCGAAAACGCGATGTTTGCGTCAAGCTTGCGGTCATAATGCACATAGCTGCCGAGTCCCGGGATGACTCCGTTTACGATTACCTCAACAATTCCGCCGACGCTTTCTCCGCGCTCTTTTATATCGTCGATATATGTCTTTGCCTTTTCCGCACATTCCGCATCGTAAAATCCGACGGGAGAATTTTTGATGATATCGTCAAATTCCGGATCGCCGTAATCGGCTTTGTCGCTTATTTCGCCTATTGTAAGAACATGGCGCGAAAAGGTTATTCCGAAAGGCGCGGTTATCTGCTCCGCAATCGCTCCGACAGCCACCCGTGCCGCCGTTTCCCTTGCGCTTGCGCGTTCGAGAACATTTCGCAGATCGGTATGATTGTATTTCATACCTCCGGTAAGGTCGGCGTGACCGGGGCGGGGACAGGTGACGGTTTTTTTCGCCTCTGCCGTTTCCGCGCCCATAATGCTCTCCCAGTTTGTCCAATCCTTGTTTTCTATACTGAGGGCTATCGGACTTCCGAGAGTAAAGCCGCCGCGTACTCCCGAGAGAATTTCGGCTTTATCCTGCTCTATAAGCATCCTGCCGCCTCTGCCGTAGCCCTTCTGCCTCGTGGCAAGCTCGTCGTTTATTCTGTTTATATCTATCCTTACACCCGCCGGTACGCCCTCGATTATTGCGGTAAGGCATTTTCCGTGAGTTTCTCCGGATGTAAAATATCTGAGCATATTTGACCTCCATACATTATTTTTTTCGTTGTTGTTACCTCAGATTTATTTCAAAATCCGCGTCACGATCGCATACAAGTATACCGTCCTTTACTTCAAGGCGCGCCGCCTGAATTGATGAGCGCTTTTGATTTCCCCAATGATTTTTTATGTTATCCTCGGTGCGTTCGGGATGTGTGAAATAAAATATATATCCCGTATCACCGACCGTTTCGACGTCCGCATGATTTGCGATTACTCCGTCCTCGGCGCGCTTTCCGGGACGGTCGAGTATTCTGCCCTGTTTTGTCCAATTTTCAAAGTCGTCCGAGCGGTATACTCCGAGTCCGTGCCATTCATCGGTAATAAGCCAATTATATCCCCCAAGACGGAATACGTTGGCGCCCTCGTGCGCGCAGTCGGAGATGACCTCGCCTATGACCTCCCAATTATAAAGGTCCGGACTGTCCGCGGCAAAGGTATGGCTTCCGTGCGCTTCGTCCTTATACCACATTCTCCATTTTCCCGGCGCGATCTCAAATACCGCCGCGTCGATGACCTTTTCGGAGGAAAGATCAAGCTTTGAAACAAATTCAAAATCCCAGAGATTTTTGCTCGTATAATGCAGTATATGCCTCGGGTGGTTCCAATCGTTGGGAATACCGCGCACATAGCTTACATACATATGATATATCCCGCTGCGGTATATAATCTCGGGCGCCCAGTATGTATTTCTGCCGCGCTCGAAATTAAGCCCCGACGCAGTGCCACGGTATAACCAGCTTTTTCCGCCGTCGCGGCTTTCGGCAATGCCGATATCGGTCCCGTGTACCCAGTTTACGCCCAAATCGACAAGCGTTGTCGGGCGGTTCGTATAAAACATTTTCCATGTACCCTCGGCGTGATCGAAAATAACAACGGGATCGGCTGCTCCGTCATGGATGGGATCGCGAAAAAGAGGAGCTTTGCACATAAATATCCGCCTCCCTTAATTTTCCGGAGCCGTTTCCGTGATCGTAACGGTTTGAGAACTGCCGTCCCAATCGACTGTGCAGCCGAGAGCTTCGGAAATAAAGCGAAGAGGAACAAAGGTTCTGTCATTGACTATTTTTGCGGGAACGTCAAGCTCCCTTTCTTCCGAATTTACAAATGCGTTTTTTTGTTCTGTCTGAATACTTATCAAATCATTGCCTCTTACGGCGAATACCGTATGCGTTTCGCCGTCCCATATCACGTTTGCGCCGAGAGCCTCGAATATTGCGCGCATGGGCACAAGAGTGCGGTCGTTTTCGATAAACGGCTCCGTGTCGGATGACAGCTTGTTTCCGTTGATAAACACGCTTATGCCGTCGGCGTATGCCGCGGACGGAACGATAAGCAGTGCAGCGATAAGTATGCGGGAAATTATTTTTTTCATGATATATCCTAACCTTTCTTCAATAAATTTTTCAGCCCAATATTTCTTTTGCCCTTAAAACGGCAATAACGGTTTTTGCGTCCTTTATTTCGTTTTTTATCACCATATCACAGAGCGTATCGAGAGGTATTCTTTCCACCTCAAGAAATTCGCCCTCATCGAGATTCTGTTCCGACTGCCGAAGTCCTGTCGCAAGATAGATGTTTATTCTTTCGGTGCAGTATCCGGGAGTCGGCAGAAACTCGCCTATATGAACCATCTTGTCGGCGATACAGCCGGTTTCCTCTTTAAGCTCGCGCACTCCGCACTCATAAGGGTCTTCGCCCGCTTCAAGCTTGCCGGCGGGTATTTCGAGAATAATATCCGACGCGGCTATTCTGTACTGGCGCACCATGAGGATATTTTTGTTTTCATCCGCCGCGATCACCGCCACTCCGCCGCTGTGGGCAACAACCTCGCGTGTGGATTTTTTTCCGTCGGCAAGCTCCACGTTATTTACCTTTGCGGTAAAAATACGTCCCTTGAACTTAATATCTTCAGATAATATTTTTTCTTTTAAATCCATAAAATTCATCCTTTTCGATTGTTTTTGTTTTTGCAACTGCTGAAGAAAATCACAATTCACGAGAAAATATACTCTTTTCCGTGCGTTTTCCGATATTTATTCGGTTTTCCTTTGCAATTCCGTATAAATTTCGACTGCCGGAGTGACGTTCAGCATTTTTTTGAGCTTTCGGTATTCATCCGCCGCCGTTTTGTTTTCTTCGCCGGTAAAGATCGCGCGTATCATAATATTTTTGGGTGTTTCGAGCGGTGAGATATATTCGATAAGCGAAACCTTGTAGCCGAGAGATTCGAGATATACGCTCCTGAGTCCGTCGGTGAGTGTATCGGCAAGCCGCGCTTTTAATATCCCGTGCTTTATCACAGCCGAAAAAGGCTCATAGCTGTATTGCTTTAAAATATCCTTATGACAGCACGGCACGCATATAACCGCCTTTGCTTTGGCGCGTATGCCGAGGGCAACAGCCATATCGGTCGCGGTATCGCAGGCATGAAGCGATATTACCGCATCAATGCGGGCGGGCGGAACGTATTCCGTCAGATCGGCTTTGATGAATTCCATATTTTTATAATTCAGATTTTCCGCCATGCGCTTTGACGCATTTATTACCGTTTGGGAATGATCTATTCCTATAAAACGGCATTTTATCCGCCGTATTTCGGTGAGGTAGAAATTCAGCACAAAGGACAGGTAGCTTTTGCCGCAGGCGCAGTCGGTTATAATCAGCTCTTTCTTTTGCCCGGGTGTATAAATTTCATCGAGAATTCCGCCGAAAAGCTCGGTGAAATAATCTATCTGATTGTATTTTCGTATCTTATCGTTTTTGATTTTGCCGTTTTTTGCAAGTATTCCCAGCTCGTTAAGCAGATCCTTTGCAAGAGCCGGATTTACCGTATATGCTCGTCCCGATTGAACGGCGGGTCCGACCGGTTCGTCCGGATTTGTCAAATTATCCTCACGGCGCATTTTAACGCCCTTTTCGTTTGCGGTAACGATGATTTTTGTTCCGCGTTCGTTATATGTGATTTCCGCGCTGTCATAGAGCGCCGCGGCTTCTTCAATGCAGGATGATATCTCCCCGGCGTCGATGGATTTTTTCACACCGTTATGCTCCCATACAAATCCGTCGGTGTGAGTGAGCGTGCCTTGAAAGGTCTTTGTTCCCGACTTGAAATCAGCCGTTATATTTATGAAAAAATCACGGTTTTCTTCCGCGCGTGCGGCAATTCCGGTCATATAAAAATTTATTTGAGATAATTGTTTTTTATTCATAATTCATTTGATACTTGATTTATTCGGCGTTTCCCTATGTCTTTCCTGTAATGTGCGTCTGTGAAGTGAATTTTTTCCACGGCTTCGTAAGCGTCCGCAATCGCTCTGTCAAGATCGTCCGAAACAGCCGTAACGCCTATAACGCGTCCGCCCGCCGTAAGATATTTATCACCCGATTTTTTCGTTCCGGCATGGAATACCTTTATATTATCCGCCTTTTCCGCGTCGTCGATACCTGTTATTTCATATCCCGAGCCGTACTTTACGGGATAACCGCCGGACGCCATTACAACGCATACCGCCGCGCCGTCGTCCCATTCGATATCGATCTCGTCGAGTCTTTCGTCGATGACCGCCTCCATGATTTCGACAAGGTCGGTTTTCAGACGCGGAAGAACGACCTGTGTTTCCGGGTCGCCGAAACGCGCGTTGTATTCGATAACCTTAACGCCCGAGTCTGTCATCATAAGGCCGAAATAAAGAACGCCCTTGAAAGGTCTGCCCTCGGCTGCCATTGCGGAAACTGTAGGGAGAAATATATTTTTCATGCACTCATCGGCGATTTCGGGGGAATAAAGACGACTCGGCGAAAATGTTCCCATACCGCCGGTATTGAGTCCCTCGTCATTATCGTAAGCCCTTTTATGATCCTGCGCCGAAACCATCGGCTTTACGGTTTTTCCGTCGCAGAAAGCCAAAACCGACACTTCGGGACCGGTAAGATATTCCTCGATAACAATGCGGCTGCCCGATTGTCCGAATATTTTATTGTCCATAATATCGTGTATTCCCTTTTCCGCCTCTTCAAAATTCCCGGCTATGATAACGCCCTTTCCCAGAGCAAGCCCCTCCGCCTTTATAACGGCGGGGACTGTTCCCTTTTTCACATATTCAACAGCCGCGGCGCTGTCGGTAAATACCTCGTAAGCTGCCGTTGGGATGGAATATTTTTTCATAAGCTCCTTTGAGAATACCTTGCTTCCCTCTATTATCGCGGCATTTGCGCGCGGACCGAATGCGCGCAGTCCCTCCTTTTCGAGAGCATCGACCATGCCCGCGACAAGCGGATCGTCGGGCGCTACCATTGTAAGGTCTATGTTGTTTTCCTTTGCGAATTTTACAATTCCGTCGATATCGGTCGCCTTTATATCGACACATTCGGCAATATCGGAAATACCCCCGTTTCCGGGCGCGGCGTATATTTTATCGACTTTGGGAGACTGTGCTGTCTTCCATATTATCGTATGCTCACGGCCGCCGCCGCCGACCACCAAAATTTTCACATAAATCCTCTCCTTATCGTTTTATCGTTTTGACCGGTTGTATTGTTGTTATATTCAAAATCGGGCGGCAGTTTGAATTGCCGCCCGGTTTTATTTTTATATTTTTAATGATGGAACAGACGTATTCCGGTAAATGCCATGGCCATATTGTATTTATTGCAGGTCTCGATAACGTTGTCGTCACGGATCGAACCGCCCGGCTGTGCAATATATTTGACTCCGCTTTTATGTGCGCGTTCTATGTTGTCCCCGAACGGGAAAAATGCGTCGGAGCCGAGAGATGCGTCGGTGTTTTTATCGAGCCATGCTCTTTTTGCATCTGCTGTGAACACCTCCGGCTTTTCGGCAAATATCTTCTGCCATGCTCCGTCGGCAAGCACATCCCGATATTCGTCCGAAATATAAACATCTGTCGCATTATCCCTGTCGGCGCGTTTTATCCCCTCGACAAATTTGAGCGAAAGGACTTCGGGTGATTGTCTGAGCCACCATATATCGGCTTTGTTTCCGGCAAGACGGGTACAGTGTATTCTCGACTGCTGCCCCGCGCCTATTCCGATAGCCTGACCGTCCTTTACATAGCATACGCTGTTGGACTGCGTATATTTAAGGGTTATGAGCGAAATAAGCAGATCGCGTTTTGCGCTTTCGGGAATATCCTTGTTTTCGGTTACGATATTCGAAAGGATATCCTCGTTTATATCAAGCTCGTTTCTGCCCTGCTCGAATGTAATGCCGAATACCTGCTTGCGTTCGATCGGGTCGGGAGTGTAGCTTTCGTCTATCTTTATTATGTTATATGTGCCTTTTCTTTTGGCTTTTAATATTTCAAGCGCATCGTCCGTGTATCCCGGAGCGATTATGCCGTCCGATACCTCCTTTGCGATAAGTGCGGCGGTGGGTTTGTCGCATATATCGGAAAGAGATATAAAATCACCGAAAGATGACATTCTGTCGGCGCCCCTTGCTCTTGCGTAAGCGCAGGCGATGGGTGAAAGCCCGGCATTTTCATCGATAAAATATATCCTTTTGAGCGTGTCGGAAAGAGGTATTCCCACAGCCGCGCCCGCGGGTGAAACGTGCTTGAACGACGCCGCCGCCGGAAGTCCGGTCGCTTTTTTCAGCTCACGCACAAGCTGCCAGCCGTTCAGAGCGTCAAGTAAATTTATATATCCCGGTCTGCCGTTTAATACTTCGATGGGAAGCTCGCCGTTTTCAATAAATATGCGCGACGGCTTTTGATTGGGGTTGCAGCCGTATTTTAATTGCATTTCTGTCATCGTTATCGTCCTTTCGTTGATCAAATTCTTGTCTTGAGATATCCGACATGGCGGGAAAACTATTTGTTCTTGTTGACAATTCTCGATTCTGTTTTGCCCGTTTCGATATCGATATATCTCACAAACAGCGAAACCTTGTTATCCTCATTCAAAGAGCTCCATATATTGTCCGTAAAGGTATCAATATCGTCATTGCCGAGGCTTATTCTCACGGGCTCACCCTCAAAGCTCGGCAGCGGATCGTCATTGCTCTTGTATGTGTGGATGAATCTTCCCTCTCCGTTTAAAGGATTGTCATAGTCGAACGTATACCGCAGGCAGCATGACGGGTCGCCGTCCGCGCTTTTTAATATTGACATTGCAAAGCTGTATTTTCCGCCGCTTATGTTCAGAATTCCGGATATTCTCGGCGTGTGGTTCGGGCAGTCCGGTTCGAATTCCCTTGTGCACAGAGCCTGTTCAAAGGTCATGCCTTTGTCCATAAGCTCATATATCGTGTCGGTCTGGTCGCCGTTTGTAACGATTGTGTTGTTTCCGAGAACTCTTACCGGGGCATATATTATAAGACTCGGGTCTGTCAGCTTTGACTCATCGAATGCTTGTGTGCGTATTCCGTCACCGTCCCGCACAAAAATGCGGTTGCGGCTGTTCTCGCTTCTGCCCATGATAAAATATGCGAAAACCGCCGTTTTTCCGTCGGCGGATCTTCCGATCGTTATTCCGCGTCCGGGGTAGGGATTGTTTTTGAGTTTTTCCGATATGTCTGTTTTGTTCATGTTGTCCGCTCACCTTTCCGTGATAATTTGCCCGAGCAGAAGAGCTCGGCTGCCTGCGGAAGTATCACCCATTCCGCCTCCTGCATGACTCTTTTTTGAAGTGTTTCGGGGGTATCGTTTTCCTGTATATACACCGCTTTCTGCAAAATGATCTTTCCGCCGTCGGTGACTTCATTTACGAAATGAACGGTTGCGCCCGTCACCTTGACACCGTATTCAAGCGCCGCTTCATGGACCTTGAGTCCGTAAAATCCGTCACCGCAAAAGGACGGTATAAGCGACGGGTGAACGTTTATGATTTTGTCCTTGAATTCCGACAGAAGATTTTTTCCGACGATAGCCAAAAAGCCCGCCATGATAATGAGGTCGATTTTATGCTCTTTCATATATTCGCATATTCTTTTGTCAAATTCCTCGGAGCTGCCGCATTCCTTTTTCGTTATAACGGCTGTCCGTATACCCGCTGTCCGGGCGCGGACAAGACCGTAGGCGCCGGATCTGTTCGATACGACATCGGTGATTTTTCCGCTTTTTAACATACCGCTTTTTTGGGCGTCGATAAGGGCTTGGAGATTGGTTCCGCCGCCGGATATAAGCACGCCTATATTCATCATAAAATCATCTCCTCATACAAGCTCAACACTCTTATCGCCGTCTGTGAGTTCGCCTATGATATATGCCTTTTCGCCGGCAGCTTCGAGGCACTTCACGGCAGCATCCGCTTTATCCGCGTCAACGGCGGCTATCATGCCGAGTCCCATATTAAAGGTATTGTACATATCATGCATGGGAATATCCGCTTTTTTCCGCATAAGGTCGAATATCGGAAGAACCTCCCAGCTTCCGAGCTTTATTTTTGCGCTCAAGCCGTCGGGCAGCATACGCGGGATATTCTCGTAAAAACCGCCGCCGGTTATATGCGATATTGTGTTTATTCCCACCTTGTCGATAAGCGAAAGGAGGGGTTTTACATATATACGGGTAGGAGTGAGAAGCTCTTCGCCTATCGTTTTTCCGAGCTCGTCGGAATATACCGAGATATTTTCCGATGCTTTTTCCGAGTTCAGATCGAATATTTTTCTCACAAGAGAATATCCGTTTGAATGAATACCGCTTGACGCCATTCCGATAAGCGCGTTGCCTTTTTTTGCGTTTTTCCCGTCGGTTATCTTGTCCTTTTCGACTATGCCGACCGAAAATCCCGCAAGGTCGTATTCATCGGGCGGATAAAACCCGGGCATTTCAGCCGTTTCGCCGCCCACAAGAGCGCATCCGGCGAGCATGCAGCCGTCGGCAACGCCTTTCACTATTTCGGCGACCTTTTCCGGAGTGTTTTTGCCCACGGCAAGATAATCCAAAAAGAACAGCGGCTTTGCGCCGGAGCATGCGACATCGTTTACGCACATTGCCACGCAGTCTTGACCGATCGTGTCATGCTTATCGCTTAGGAATGCGAGTCTGAGTTTTGTCCCGACTCCGTCGGTGCCGGAAACCAGAACGGGATTTTTATACCCCGCAGGCAGCTCAAACAAACCGCCGAAACCGCCTATCGTACCGAGAACGCCGTCGATAACGGTTTTTCGGACGTGCTTTTTCATAAGGCGAACAGCTTCGTATCCGGCTTCAACGTCAACGCCGGCAGCTTTATAAGTATTCATAAAATCAAACCTCCGGATTTTTTAAGATTTTCGATTTTTCAAATCAGTGTTTCCCCAAGAGCCTGTTCAGTATCCTCCAATCATCATCTTTTTGGCATATTTTCCCGCGGGCTTTGCCCCAAATTCTTGAAATACACAAAGTATTCCCGCGAATTCCGGACTTTGCCGGCAGAAA